>NZ_CP092831.1:4782500-5052500 GCF_022531965.1 Paenibacillus peoriae
CTACAATCGACTTTCGACGTTCAAAGGTAGACAAAGCTTCTGTTGTTAGTTCGGGATTAAAACTGTTGCTCAACAACCCCCAAACCTCCATACCCTTGCGATGTGCCCAGCTGACATAAGCAGGATCCGCTTTGCTTTCTACAGTGCCCTCATGATCGACGACACTGAACCACGTAGGGCTCACCACATTTACTCCAGGCATAGGATCAAACTTGGAAGGATCAGGCTTGCGATTATAGACGGCTTCCCAAGCGAGATTCACTGGTCTACCCTCCCAATGCTTCTCCGATATGGATAAATCGTCCTTAACCGAAGGAATCACAAGCTCTTCTCCTTCAGCGATATGGTCTGATTTAATGTATCCTGCATAGCCATTGTCTAACTGCACAAAATACCAATCACCCTGTTGGGACCAGATACGTACTTTCGTCCGCTGAGGTACATCTGTCAAAATAAAAGATAGGCTAGAGGCTTCTTTACGTAAGGCAATTCTAGCATCCTGTTGCCCATCCTTCTTTTCTACATTACCCAGCCTGACCTTCTCGCCGGCCTTCATCAAGATAACGGCACCCGTTACAGAGTCTTCGTGTATAGAAACGCCGTATACTTCACGTACAGCCTCTATCGGGATATATACCTCTCCACTGATCACCTGGGGGGCTGCGCTCAGCGCATATGTTTTACCATTCAATTCCCCTTGTGCCTTCGAAACCTTCATATAGAGCAAGCTTTGTCTCGTCGCCATAATGACGGTTTGGCTGTCATCCTCATAGCGAACCGAAGGATCAATTTGACTTTGCACCAATTTAAGCGGCATCAGCATGTTCTTGCCGGAGCTTTGAGCTTCATACCCAGTCAACTTGCCCTGCATAAAAATAGGACGGACACTGCCCTGCCAATCGGGTTTCTCATGAAGGGGATTACCAAACCATACGACAGTAATTGCGCATATAATCGCTGCAAATAATAGCAGGCTTGCCGCTCCTTTGAATCGTGAACGTTTACGGCGGCGTCTGGAATGATTTCTGGCCAATATTGAACCTCCATTGTATGAACTTTGAATTCCGTATTTTGTAACCTCAACAGATTACTTGAAACAAAAGTAAAGTGATTTAAACAAAAAAACGCGGTAAATCCCCGCTTACGGAGAATTGCTCACGTTTCCAATCCATTACAATATATACATACCGCACAAAAAAACTCTATTCCTTGTTTCGTTACGTTTGTTTGTTACTACAAGTTTTGCATACTCCGTGTAACTCCATACGATGTCCATGCACTTCGAAGCCTGTTTCCAACGCAGCATGACGTTCCACATCAGCCAAATAGGGATAACTGAAATCTTCAATTTTTCCGCATTTTTCGCAAATGATGTGATAGTGCTCCGAAATATTGGCATCATAACGACTGGCGTTATCTCCATAGGTCAACTCATGTACCATACCCGCTTCTATAAACATCTTTAAGTTATTATAAACCGTAGCCACACTCATACTTGGAAACTTGGACTCAAGCGCTCGATATATTTCATCTGCAGTCGGATGCCCCATGGTTTCCATCAAATAGTTTAATATGGCATGACGCTGGGGTGTTATGCGTACACCTGTCTTCTTTAGAAGTTCCAAAGCATGCTGGACGCGTGCTGCCATATATGTCCACCGCCTTATCCCTTACTTACGATCCTATCAATTACCACGCATCTATTTACAACTTACTTCTAAACCTACTCACATTGTACGGTCTACTCAAGTTTCTTGTCAACGCGCCGTATTGTCGCCGGATGCTCCTATAGAGGTATCTGTCTCGGGAGCTCTAGGTTCAGCCGGAGAGATTTCAGATGTATCGGGCGCAGTCGTACCCCCGGAATCTTCCAAGTCGGGTAACGACGGCATCAGTAACTTTTTAATGGTTAAATTACTGTTGCCCTCCACGTTGATCGCATACTTGCCTGTCCCGTTTTGGCCTGAAATACTTTTACTGTCTATTTTAAATGGAAAATCGGATTGAAGATTACCATAACTGCTTGAACCCTCTAACTGAAAATCTCCATTCGACGGAAGATCCAATACGATATCACCGACAGCACTGTATATTTTCCAATCTCCGCTCACCTGTTCGCTATGCACTTTGATAGAGCCATTAAGCGAATTAGCATTCAGCTTGGCTGTAGAATTCAACACATTCATGTCCCCATTCTGAGTATCAACAGTGATATCTCCTTCCGAACGAGCAAGCTGAATGTCACCTACCATGGTATGTAGTGTGACAGCTCCCTCAATATCGCCTGCCTGCATGTCGCCTCGGTTCGTGCGCACATCCACATCTCCAGAAATCCGATGCAATTTAACCTGACCGTTCAGCGTGCCTCCCTTGACATTGCCGATAGCGTCATTAACGATGAGATTTCCATTACCGCTCTCGAGTCTAATGCTGTCAATAGCATCAACTCCATTCAAGGTAATATTCCCGTTGGAGGTTCTAATCTGCATATTGAACCGTCGGTCCTCAGGCACGGTGATCAGCATGTTCACACGGGGCTGACGTTTGCTTGATGCTCCGTATGACTGTGCCTCCGGACGAATCTGGATAGTCTTGCCGTCGGTAGAAGTCAGTGAAGAAGCTTGAGCAATCTTGTCCGCTTCGGCAGCAGGCGCTTGATCCACCCATAGAGTCCCTCGTACCTCTATATTGGACACAGGTCGTCTGATCAGTGTTACATCACCATTAACCGAATCAACTATTAAATCGGACGTCTGCATAGTTACAGGTACCAGCACACCACCCATATCATACCGATTCTCTTTAGCCTGGCTAAAATCCATAGAGGCTGACGTCAGATTGAGACTGACCCGATTCCACAGATACATATAATGATTTTGCTGGGTCACGATAAAAACCGAGGCTGCCACTACCAAAGCGGACAGAATCCCCTTTAGGTCAGGTCTGAATCGCCTTCCATTGTCAGACTTGCCTTCTTTCCGAAAGTACACAGCAAAAAAAATTAGATACTCCAGTCCCCAAAGCACGAAGATTACGGGCCACCAAACGAGGAGTTGAAGCATATATTCAGTATTTTGAAACACATCTACAATAAGCAAAATGCCTACAGCCATCAACAGAAGCGAAGAGGTGTAACGCCCGACTCTTATTTTACGGTGCACGCCAGCTTCACCCTCTTTCTTTCAACTTTTTACGCTTAAAGGTCAGAAAGGCTTCCCTTAGAAAAAGGAATAAACCGATCATCATTAATAAAATAGCCAGCGTAAGGAATCCATAATCCTCAAAGAAATTGCTCAACCAGCGAGGTTTCATGCGAAACAAAATCATAAGCCCACCGCCTGCCACCATCAGCACAGCAAAAGCAAAGCCTCTCTCCCACGCATAAAAAGGACTACTTTGCTGGCCTCTAGCATCCATTCGTACATAACGATCAGGCTTACGTCGATAGCGAACCATATAATCTGCAGACTGTAAGACATCATATACATTATAAAAATATAAAACAGGTATGAACAATCCAAGCAAAATAAGTAATGGAATGTTGATCCTTAAGCCGTCAGAGGAAACATACAGCATCGCAAAAATATCTAGCAGGAGCAATACAATAAAACTAAGCCCCCTGATAAACAGTCCTAAAAAAAGATGTCCCAGTCCGGGTAACAATGCCGCCATGATAATGGCAATCACTTTGCGAAATTTAGCGTATTTTAGACGCTTCCCCTGTCTGGGTTGTTCCAGCTGTTCCGATGCTTGTAGCTGTCCAGCCTCTCCAGACGGTAACGGTTGTTCCGAGTTCATGCCATCCTCCCCTTTGAATCCCATACGTGGTTCCGCTGAAAAACATTTCAATGCTTACATAGTACCCCACTCAGATTTAAGAGTAACTGTTAAAAAAAGGTACCCTATTACTCAACAGAGACTGCAGCTATATCTTCCCATTGTCGTAAATCTGCTGCAATACGTACAGGATTAAAATCATGACGGGCCAGCACCTCTAGGGAAACCTCCATACTCTGCCGATCTGGATGTAATTCGTGAAATGGGACATTTTCATGTTCTTTAATCATTATTTTACGTATTTCCACTTTTTCTTGCTCTAAATAAGTCGAAATCTGATCCAGCAATCCGTGAGAGGCCAATCCGTACAATGTAATAAGATGGCGCTTGCGTCCACGCATATACCGAAGTTCAACTTTGTTAAACACCCATAAATTTAAAAATACGAGCACTGTCGCCGCTATAGATGGGAAATAAAACCCTGCTCCAACCCCAAGGCCAATAGCAGCCACGACCCAAATGGAAGCCGCAGTCGTTAGTCCGGTAATGGATTTACCTGTGAACATAATCGTTCCTGCACCCAAAAAGCCTACGCCAGTGATCACAGCGGTAGCCAAACGAGCGGGATCTATGCGTACATTAGCTTCTTTAATAAAATCGGCAAAGCCGTAAATGGAGAGTAGCATAATCAGCGTCGAACCAAGGCTGACCATAATATGAGTCCTCAAACCAGCTGCGTGATTGGAACGCTCGCGTTCAAACCCAATGAATCCACCGAGAAGCATGGACAGTAAAAGCCGTAAAATGATATGTGAATCGTCTATAATCCACGGATTATTCATTCGAGTCTCTCCTCCCGGTTATGTCGTGCTTCCCACTCCGGGTGCGCGGTTTGTGGGCTTATGTGCATTTTTAATGTCAATTTGATACCTCAATGCTATTCCACCTTATGCAGATGGTAGGTAGTTAATTCCACGCCTGGAGCGACCTCAGCCGCAGATACGGGACGAAAGCCATGTTTTCGATATAACGCCACCGCAGGAGTATTTAGAGTTCCTGTAGAGACGATAAACAACGGGATATTTTGATATTCATTCAAAACATGCTTCATTAAAGAATCTGCAATGCCTTTACGAAAATGATCTGGGTGAACCATCATACGTGTAAGGGTAAGCGAATCGGGCGATTCGGACTGCACAGCCAGTGCTCCTAGCAATTCACCGTCCTCCAGCCACCCATAAAAAGACTCTCCACAGCTTCTCAGCGTATCCAATGTATCCATCAGTGGAGGAATTTCATCAAACCCAATCAGCTCAGCTTCCAGCCTATAGGCAACATGCTGTAGACGCCATATCTGACTGACGATATCATCATCTTCCAATGAACATAGGGTAACCATGCTGTTTTCCCTCCTAAGGAAACTCATAAAATGCCATCAGGTTCTAAAGCTTGTTCGCGCCAACCATTCTTAGCGGCTATGCAAAAGGGGCCTGTCCCTAAAAGACAAGCCCCTGTCAAATCTATGCCATTAGCGGTTCAGCACTTCCGTCAGCAACTTATTAGCAAGGCCAGGGTTTGCCTTCCCCTTGCTCTCCTTCATCACTTGACCGACTAGGAAGCCGATGGCCTTTTGCTTGCCAGCTTTGTAATCCTCAACTGATTGCGGGTTAGCTGCTACAACTTGTTCGACAATTGTAAGGATCGCACCCTCATCACTGATTTGTACAAGCCCTTTTTCTTCGACAATTTGCTGTGGCAGTTTATCACTTTCCAGCATTTCCTTGAAGACCGTTTTAGCGATTTTGCTATTGATCGTTCCCTTCTCCAGCAGTCCGATCATTTCACCCAAGCCCCGACCGGTCAATTTAACCTGCGACAGTTCAACACCGGCACTGTTCAAATAACCGAGTAGATCCCCCATAATCCAGTTGGATACTGCTTTGGCATCCTTGGTGAATTGAAGGCTATCCTCGAACAAATCGGCCAATGGCTTGGAGGACGTAATCACCTGGGCATCATACTCAGGTAATCCATATTCGGAAGTGTAGCGTGCTTTACGCTGGTCAGGCAATTCAGGAATCGAAGCACGGATGCGCTCTTTCCATTCCTCGTCTATATGAAGAGTAACGAGATCCGGGTCTGGGAAATAACGATAGTCATGGGCCTGTTCTTTACCACGCATGGATAAAGTTTTACCTTGTGCTTCATCCCAACGACGTGTCTCCTGTACAATTGTTCCGCCTTCGTCCAGCGTCTGCTCCTGCCTGAACTGCTCATATTCCAGTCCGCGCTGTACGCCACGGAAGGAGTTCATGTTTTTCAGTTCCGCTTTAGTTCCTAGCTCTTTTTGTCCATGCGGACGAAGACTGATATTCGCGTCGCAGCGAAGTGATCCTTCCTCCATCTTCACATCGGATACGTCACAATACTGCATAATGGCACGTATTTTTTCCAGATAGGCCTTGGCTTCTTCCGGCGAAGATATTTCCGGTTCCGAAACGATCTCGACCAATGGTGTGCCGACCCGATTAAAATCGACCAAAGATGCGTAGCCACCATCAACATGTGTTAATTTCCCTGCGTCCTCTTCCAGATGCAGTCGAGTAATACCGATACGCTTTGTCTCACCATTCACTTCAATATCAATCCAGCCATTTTCGCCAATGGGTTGATCGTATTGTGAGATTTGGTAGGCCTTAGGTGAATCGGGGTAAAAATAGTTCTTGCGGTCAAACTTGCTCACATCAGCAATGGTGCAATTCAGCGCCATTGCTGCTTTCATCGCATAATCAACGGCCTGACGGTTCAATACCGGCAATACCCCTGGATGACCGAGACAGACCGGACATGTATGAGAGTTGGGTGGTGCTCCGAAGGATGTCGAGCATCCACAGAATATTTTAGACTTCGTATGCAATTCCACGTGCACTTCAAGTCCGATGACCGTCTCATACTTGGATGTAGTTGTAGACATGAATAGGTTCCCTCCTTTTTGGCAAATTACAGCTGCGGACGCTGCTTGTGAAATTCGGTATTTTGTTCAAAAGCATGAGCTACGCGTAGCACGGAAGACTCGTCAAAGGCTTTTCCGATGATTTGTAGTCCGACTGGCATTCCATCCGCTAGACCACACGGAATGCTAATGGCTGGCACACCAGCCAAGCTCACCGGAATCGTCAAAATATCGTTCAAATACATTGTTAATGGATCGTCCACTTGCGAGCCGATTTTGAAAGCAGTTGTCGGTGCAGTAGGTCCGATAATCACATCATATTGTTCAAATACACGATCAAAATCCTGTTTAATCAGTGTGCGCACTTTTTGAGCTTTCAAATAATAAGCATCGTAGTACCCAGAGCTGAGCGCATAGGTACCTAGCATAATCCGACGCTTCACCTCAGGACCAAAACCCTGCGTACGGGACTGATGGTATAGATCAAGCAGGTTGTCTGGATTGTCAGAACGTACACCATAGCGCACGCCGTCAAAACGTGCCAGATTGGATGACGCTTCGGATGAAGCCAGCAGGTAGTATGTCGCAACCGCATATTCCGTGTGTGGAAGAGATACCTCTTCCCATACAGCGCCCAATCCTTCCAGCGTTTTCAGTGCATCCAGCACCTTTTCCTTGACCTGAGGATCGACGCCCTCACCAAGATACTCTTTAGGCACAGCGATACGTAGTCCTTTTACATCCCCGGTTAAAGCGTTCAAATAATCAGGAATGTCTACCTTTGCAGAAGTGGAGTCCTTCTGGTCATAACCTGCAATGGCTTGTAGGACATAGGCCGAATCCTGAACATTTTTAGTAATGGGTCCAATTTGGTCTAAAGAGGAGGCAAAAGCCACCAGTCCAAAACGGGATACTAGACCATAGGTTGGTTTCAGGCCAACTACTCCGCAGTAAGAAGCGGGCTGGCGAATGGAACCCCCTGTATCCGAGCCGAGCGTGAAATAAGCCTCACCTGCTGCAACAGCCGCAGCCGAGCCGCCACTGGAACCACCGGGAACACGTTCTAAATCCCAAGGGTTACGTGCAGGGAAAAAGCTGGAGTTCTCGTTAGAGCCGCCCATGGCGAATTCGTCCATGTTCATTTTACCGAGTGTCACGGTTTGCGCTGCGCGTAACTTGCTAACAACTGTGGCATCGTAAACGGGATCAAAATTTTTCAAAAACTGACTGCCACATGTTGTACGCAGCCCTTCTGTCACAATATTATCCTTAATGCCAACTGGCAGGCCAAACAACAACCCTCTTTCCTCTCCGGAAATCAGTTGATCATCCAGCTGACGTGCGGATGCACGGGCCTGTTCCTCGTCAACGGTAATATAAGCTCTGATCTTGTCTTCCCGCGCACCAATTGTCTCCAGAGCGTGTCCTACCAGATCACTCACGGAAATTTCCTTTTGATGCAGCTTGTTATGTATCTCGGGCAATGTGTTATTGAACAAGCTCAATTTGCATCCTCCTTTCAAATATGAGATCTATTCCAGAACAGCAGGAACCTTAAACTGTCCGTCTTCTTCTTCAGGTGCATTGCGCATCACTTGCTCATGTGTCAAACTTTCGCGAACTTCGTCGTCTCGCATGACATTGCTGACGTGCAGCACATGAGTGGTCGGCTTTACCTGCTCCGTATCCAGCTCATTCAGCTTCTCCGCATAATGGAGAATGGCGTTTAATTGTCCTGTCATCGTTTCTTCCTCAGCCGCGGTCAGATTCAACCTGGACAGCTTGGCTACGTGACGGACATCTTCCGTGGAAATGTTCATACAAAACCCTCCTCATGTATATGAGGATTTTGCAAAAAATCCAATAAGCGACTGAAATCGAATTTTGCAAAATCCTGATATTAAAAAATGCTGCACCGAACTTTGAAATAACGTTTTTAATTATAGGATAGAACCCTTTACAATTCAATCTTTGACGCGGTACAGAAGCAAACTGCACTTCGATGAGGTAAATGTTGTTAAAAGAATATAAAAAAAGCACCTTTCGGTGCTCTTTCGTGAAAACTATAGGAGCTGAGATTGTGCCCTTTATATATTCTTAAAAAGAATCGACCGTAGCCGACTCCTATATCCAAGCACGCAAATTGACTTGTCTGATAAAATCAGCCTGTGACAACAACTCCGCCGCGGTTTCTTCTTCCTCAGTCTCTACCGAATCAATACCACCGTTCATCACATGCATGAACAGTTGCTCATTATGGGTAGCAAGGGCGTAATCTATCAGCGCTTCACGCTCAATCCGCTCGGCTTCCAGCTTGAGAATACTCTCTTCCAGCTCGATGTCTCCGGATGGTACAAAAAAATTGCGGTTCACCTTCGGTACGCGAATGACATAGTCAAAAGCATTGTCCGCATTACGGTCGTAAGCAATGATATAACCATGTTCGCCCACAGGAAGATTCTGCTCAAAAGCATCCGCGACGATCATAATTCTAGCTCCTAAATGATGCATCGTTAGCCCCCCCGTTTGTCTGAACTTATCTGCTAAGTCTACTAAAAAAAAAGTAGCTTGTCTATATCATCTATGTATCTTCATAATCGACCGTCTCCACGTCCCAACCTGTGTTCATTCAGCCTCACATGCCAGTTTTGTGTAGGGATTCCGCCCCGTCGTTTCACCTTTTTCCAAGTTATGATCTTCGGCTTGGAATCTGCCACAGAATCTTCAATATCTATTATATTGGGAACCCGGAAACTACCTCCAATCTCACGTTGTACCCCATATATATGTTTTCTTTTCATTCTTGCTCCCCCTTGTGATCTGACGGCCTCATGCCTCTTTATCCTCTTAATGGGCAAAAAAAAGAACGCAAACCGGGATTCATCCACAGCTTGCGTGCTTCGCGAGTTTAGTATGTAACTTCAATAAATTTATGTTAACAAAAATAAAAACCTTTGTCTATACATAATTTATAATTTGTTGTCGAAATGGGGCAAAACCTGTCACACCTTTGATTTTGCCCCTACTGAACATTCATCACATTTACCGGATATACGGATTGTTAGCTTTCTCATAACCGATGGACGTTTTGGGACCGTGACCGGAATAGACTGTAACGTCATCTCCGAGTGGAAACAATTTGTTCTGAATAGAATCGTATAGATCCCGTTCGCGGCCGCCCGCCAGATCCGTGCGTCCAACGCCCTGACGAAATAGCACATCCCCGGAAAAAAGATCTTTGCCGCATAAAAAGCTGACACTTCCGGGTGAATGGCCCGGTGTATGGAAAACCCGGAACGTGTGACCGATCAGGTTCAATTGTTGACCTTCTGCCAAGTCATATTCGGCTGGTTCCGTCGAGATCGGAGGGGATGCCTCTGGCCACATCAAGGAGCCATTCAGCTTAGGAGATGTAAGCCAGTCTTGCTCCAAGACGTGCAGATAAACCGGGCAGTCTTTGGCATTGCGAATCTCCTCTACTCCTCCGATATGGTCAAAATGGGCATGCGTCAGCAGGATAGCTTCAATCGTCAGTGGCTCAATGGCTCTCAGCAAAGGACCCGGATTCATCCCTGGATCAATAATAACAGCGCGCTTCGGATCATCTCCTTGAAGCAAATAAGCATTCGTCTGGAGCGGGCCGAGATTAAAACTGCGAATAGATAATGTCATAAGTTAAAATCCCGAGATCAGCTCGCGTAATTCCTGAACAATTACAGGATGGACCTCGGTTCCCTCCCCATATTTTCCAGCCATTTCTTTACGAGCAACTGCGATTTTTTCTTGATAATCATCGGCTTCCCGATCTGGATTTTCACGTTTGAATGCGATCATAATTTGTTGAACATGTGCAGGGCGTGGTCCCCAGTGGCCAAGTACATGACCTCCCGTATCCGCAAAAATCACAATCGGCACAGCACGTCCGCCCATTGTCAGGAAGTCGTCCATCAGCGCCTGATGATTTTCCAGAATCAATACTTCGGTTGGAATCCCGCTATTCTCCAACGCGCGGAACACAACTGGCACATTGCGTACTACATCCCCACACCAGTCGGCAGCCAATATAAGCACACGCAGATCATCACGATGGTTCAGGCTTTCAAAAAACTCCCGATCCTCTTCGCTGCTCCACACAAACTGATCGTATCCAGAGCGGAAGGCTTCTTTGTTCTTTTCCATGCCCTCCATAAATTGTTCAGGACTCAAGCCCTTTCCGAAATATTGCGATACGTTAGTACGGCTCATGTTATACACTTCCTTTTTTGTTTTTGGCTACAATCCATTTGATAACAAAATAAATGATCAAGAGCGCAAGAGCAACCAGCAAAATCGGTTTGATGTAAGGTGCTGCCACTTCGTCAATTTGTTCCCACTTGTCTCCCAACAGCATACCTAAATATATAAACAAAACAGACCAAGGTATAATCGCCAGCGTTGTCAAAATAATAAAGCGCCATACGTTCATTCGAGCCAACCCGGCAGGGATTGAGATCGCGTGACGAACAACAGGGATAAAGCGAGCTGTAAAAATGACCCCTGTGCCATATTTATTGAACCAGGCTTCAGCGTGGTCAACATGACTTTTTTTGATGAGTATGTATTTCCCATACTTATCTAAAACGGGTCTGCCGCCATAGCGTCCAATCCAGTAAATGAACAACTGGGCCAGCACCCCGCCAATCGTTCCAAACACGACTGCGCCAAAAAAATTAATATGACCCGAGGACACTAAAAAACCGCCATAAGCGAGGACTATTTCACTTGGAATGACCTCCACCATCAAGCCTAGCATAATACCAAAATACCCAAGACTACGAATGATCTCAAACAAATAATTAATGATACTAGATATTTGGTCCATCTCTCTTCCCACTCCCTGCCTGTTTCTCTATTTTCATTTAGTGTATCACAGCGGCAGAACAAGTCGCCACTTCGTCCAAAAAGGGAAGTCAGTGACCCCGGATCCTCTGCCCGCATAAGTTGTGAGAGAGAGGAGGGGGTACAATATGCCTCCCGGCAAATTCCCCAAACATGACAATTCACAATCCCGATTACCCACGGCTCGTGGTATCCGCCGCGCATGTACCAAAGAGTTGTATCGAACCTGCAAACGTCTGCCTGTTCACATTGCTCCTGATCTGGTCAAGCAGGGCGAAGAACTATACTGCCGCAAGGTCGTCGGACACCTTATCTGGATTGCGGAAAACCATAGTAATCGCAAACTACTGTGCGACTGGTGGGATGAAGATGTCAGCGAGGAGCTCGCGGCATTGTGGAAGGTGGATCGCGATGTCTTGTGCACCGCTTTTAGAAATGCCTATGGCGGATAGATGTTTGTGTACTGCAATCATGAACTGTGAACTACAAAAAAGTGGAGCCACCCCGCAGTGGCTCCACTTTTACTATATTCCTAGCTATGTGTCTGCTTTTTCCCCGCTCCTTCGGGAAGCAAGTCCGCACAAGCGCGTTCCAAATAAGGATCAGCATGAATAAAATCCCGAAATGCTGTGTATTCACGCCACAGAACGGATTGTTCTCCCGCTTGCCCTTTGACGGCACGAATCAGAATATTTTTAGGTGTATGCTCCATGTCGATAAATTCCAATAGCTGTGTCCGATATCCCATCATATCCAGCAGTTTGGCCCGGATTCCATCCGTTGCCAGTGCAGAAAAACGCTCCTTTAAAATGCCGTGGGAAAGCAACGGCTCCAATACCGGATTTTCCAGTTGGTTAAACAGCTCATGCTGGCAACACGGAACCGACAAAATGACGGAAGCACCCCAGCGAACAGCCTTTTCCAGCGCCGCATCTGTTGCAGTATCACAAGCGTGCAAGGTAACAACCATATCCACCTGTTCCAGTTCGTTATAGTCTGCGATATCACCGACCAGAAACTCCAACTGTCGATATTGCAGCTTTTGAGCCAGAACATTACAGGCTTCAATGACATCTGCCTTCAAGTCCAAACCAACGATCTGCAATGGTCGCTTTTGCTGTACAGCCAAATAGTGATACAACGCAAAGGTCAAATACGATTTGCCACAGCCAAAATCCACAATCGTCAATGGGCGGCCTACCGGAAGGCTAGGTAATACATCCTGCACCATTTCGAGAAACCGGTTAATTTGACGAAACTTATCATACTTGCGGGCCAGTACCTTACCATCCTCATTCATAATCCCCAGCTCAATCAGGAAAGGAATTCGTTCCCCTTCTTCGAGCACATATTGCTTTTTGCGATTATGAGACAGGTCGGCTTTACTTTTGCTCGGTGACTTTGTCAGAATGGATACTTTATATTTTTTACTGATCAGCACTTGGTAGTCTGCATCCTTGGCGCATAAAAGTCCTTGGCGGAACGTGTCCTCAAACAAGGCAGTCATACGCTCGTTAGCTTCGTCAGGGGTCAGATTTTCATGAATGACTTTGTTGCTGTAATGAAAAGCAAACTGGTAATGCAGTTTGTTTTTCAATTCTACAGGTTTAATTTGTACTTTAGTAAAAGAAGCATCCTCCCGTTTGCGAAGCTGACTCAGCGTCGCTGTTATGAGGGATCCTCCCGTGGTCAATTGGTATATAAGTTCGCGCAGTGAATCCAAAAGGTACATCTCACTTTCTTTCATGTAATTGGGTGATCTCGGTCAAACCCTCGGTGACTTCCTGGCGTGAAATTCCACCCTGCTCCAGCTCTGCATTGGTCTTATCCAGTAATTGACTATAAAACGTCTCCGCTTCCGCTAGCAGTTCTGGCTGCTCCCATGCCAATCCAAACCAGACATCGGCGGCTTCGTCCAACCTGTTTTCTCGCTCGTAATGAACAGCCAGCAGCTTGCTGGTTTCAGGGGGGAGCTCATATTCGCGCACCAGCTTCACGATACACGCTATTCGTTCAGGCAGGACCTGCAGATCACGAGTCGCGCCATTCGTATCGCTGTACAAATATAAATGAAGAGATTTCATCAAGATTCGTATACCTTCGTCTGTTCTGCTGGTTTCCAGGTAAATCGCGGCTTCTTCCTCCAAAATGCGAGCCACCTGCTGAAGCTTATCCGCTTCAATTCCAGGGCCCAATCGGAAAAGCTCAATAATTTGTTCCGGCGGCAATCGTCTGAGCAGATCTGAACGAAGACGAAACTGCTTGTTGAGCAGGTCATCTAGCTGTTTCAGCGCTTCGATGTGTTTATTTTCGCGCCTAAGACCGAGCACCGATGCTACTGCGGATGTCAATTCTTCCATCATACTGAGCAAATAGTCTTTTCTAAGCAAGCCGTTCCCTTCCTTTCATCCCGATGCCTAGACAACCAGAAACTTCTGTCTTCTGATTGTATGACATCCTTGTCTAAAAGCCAAATGCCACCGCCATGCCGCAATTTCATTTAACACAATTACAAATACTTTATAGCATCAAAGATTCGACACTCAGAAATCACGTATGGCACGTAACATTCCGTTAGTACAGTGTTTTGTAGCCGATCATGGACTAACGAAATAGAGTATTTGAAAATTTGATATTGATTCTCCGTTAGTCTCGTGTTATTTTTGTTTCATGCGAAACAAAAATAATCTTTATTATTTATTGATTCATATAATAAAATAAAATATTTATTTTCATTCGAAACAAAATTATGCATTGATATTTTACAGGGGAGGACGTTTAAGTATGGGAAAAAAATCCAGTGCGATACTACCGGAATATAAAGAGTTCATACAGCGACAGCATATTTTCTTTGTAGGATCAGCACCGATATCCGAGACGGGGCATGTGAATATTTCCCCCAAGGGATATGATTCCTTTCGTATTTTGTCAGATCAGGAGGTAGCCTATCTCGACTTGTCGGGAAGTGGCAACGAAACAAGTGCGCACATTATAGAGAACGGACGGGTAACCATCATGTTCTGTGCATTTGAAGGCGAGCCCAGTGTATTAAGACTCTATGGTACTGGCACAGTCGTGTTGCCCAATACAAAGCGTTGGAATGAGCTGTATCCTCTCTTTAATCCACTTCCTGGAGCAAGACAAATCATAGTAGTTGATGTTCATATGGTGCAGGATTCATGTGGTTTTGCAGTTCCCTTCATGACTTACACGAGCGAACGGGAAAAGCTGAAGGACGTGGCGATTCAGATGGGCGAAGAAGTACTTAAAAAGTATGCATACGAGAAAAGTTTAGAGAGTATTGATGGTTTGCCGACGGCGTTTGCCTTGAACAAAAATAATATGACTTAGGTATTCTGCACATTAACCGATATGATACAACAAGTCAGCAAAATTCAAATAAACTGAATGTATAGTGACCACATCTAAAAACAATTTGCATACAAGAAACCGGAACCTTCTGACGATCACATCAAAGGGTTCCGGTTTTTGGGCTTACCTTAGTCTACTTTTTCAAGTTTTGCTCCAAAAACGCCAAGATAGCATTAGCTAATAGCTCCGGTGCCTCAAACAGGCTCATGTGACCTGCTTCCGGCAGGGTAACCTGAGTTACTCCGGCCCGATCTGTTGTAAACGTCCGCGCTGGAGGAACCGCCTGATCCTGCTCCCCCGCTACTAAAAGAGCTGGCAAGGCAGAAGCCGACAACACATCCCGTCGGTCAGGACGCTCGCGCATAGCCAATGATGCTCCTACAGCTCCTTGCGGAGGTGTTTTGTAGCCAATTTCTTTGACTTTAAGTAATTGGCTGGACATCGACTCCACATGATCAGGAGCAAACAGTCCCGGTACGAGTCCATCTACAAAGTTGGTAATCCCCTCCGTTTGGATGGTAGATACAGCCTTGTTACGCTTTTCTTTACCTTCGTCCGTATCTGCATAAGCTGTGGAATGAATCAGTCCAAAGGCTGTAAGGCGCTCTGCATGTCTCTGCACTGCCGAAAGGGCTAAATAGCCTCCTAGGGAGTGACCAAACCAGGCAGCCTGAGGGATGTCCAATTGTTCTTGAAGTTTAAGCACATCATCTGCCATTTGATCAATCGTATAGGCTCCTAGTGGAGCATCGCTGCGTCCGTGTCCACGCAAGTCTGGAACAATACAACGATAGCTTGGGGACAGCAAGGGAACAACCTCATCCCAATAGGAGGAGCTTCCGCAAAATCCGTGCAATAGAATGATCGGATCTCCTTTTCCCTGTTCGGCATAGCAGATCGTCGTTCCTTCGCATAATACCTTTTCCATGTGGAACCCTTCCTTCTCTGTATATAATCTATTGGATCTGAATATATTAGTGAGTAGAACATGCTGATGTATATTATTAAGCAGACGATCAATATCTGAAACGGTAACCCTCTGGAAAATCTTGCGAAGCTGTTTTTAAGCCAAATTCACAAGCCGCCGCATTAGCAATATGCGCAGCCATTGTCATGACCAAGTGAAGCGAAGTCATTTGGAGTGTCCAATAGGGTTTGGGACTGCGCTCATTCACAATCGCTGCAACACTATAATGACCCACAGACGGCAGAGACAGCCCTACCGATCGCGCAGGAGTTAGCGGTTCACACGCAATAAGAAACATTCCCGTTGAGCCGTGCTGTCCAAGACAAGCATCTATGGCGATCACATGATGATCTTGGGGAATGCACTCCAAGTATGGAACCAGATGATCCGCATCACAGGGCTCCGACATTGTCCCAATCACGTGCGGAAAACCTTGCTCCTTGAGCATGGTGCCTACCAGTGGCCCCAGTGAATCACCCGACGAGCGATCTGTACCGATACAAACAAAAGTCAACTTATCTATAGCATGCTGATGATGAATTTCTCGGAAAAACGGCGCGAGTCCATCTCGATCTGTTTTCTTTACATTATGTTCTAAGGACGAGCGTCCGGGTGCGGGAGCTCGATTATACAAAGACAACTTTGCCCATCCTCCTTGATTCGGTTGTATATTGGTAATCTGGCTTTCAGTACATTCTACAACAAAAACATGATACAATACAGGCAACTTCCCCTGTTATGAAAGGATGGAAAATTAACGATGGATTTGTCTGTACCGTCTCATGCCAACATTGAGTATATGATTGAGGGCATTAAAACCAAGCTCCGTATGGCGAGTGGTGCTGCTATGCAAGCTTCCGCTTTCTCGCTGGAGCAATACGAGGACATCCATGATGTCTATGATATGGTGATAAACAAGCCTAACCTGAGCATTTCCGAGGTTGAAGCTATTGTTTCTGAACTGGGTAGATTGCGTAAGTCCTCCTGAATCAGCCTATAGGAATACAGCTTAGCTGTATTCCAACCTATCATCATGAGCAACAGCCTTCATGCCAGTGGCCCTGTCACCGTAAATAAAGCTCGTACCTCCGCTCGCTTCAACAGACGCGCAACGGGGATACGAGCTTTATTTTTCGATTGCATATACGCATTTTCATACACTTCTTCACTCAAGGATGCTTCAAGGTAAATCTGCTAACACCAGTTCAGATATATCCTCATTATCTGTAGCTAGTATCTTTAATGCACAACTTTTTTGAATTCGTGCAGCATCACCAGGCCCTAACTGAAAATCTCCATCCTGGCACGTAACTTCCACATGACCGCTAACTACATAAATGTGGGTGCGGCGCTCCTCTTGCTGCGGATATTCAAGCTGCTGGCCTTTTTCCAATCTGCTCAGATACAGATTTATATCCTGCGCGATGGATAACGTTCCCTCCACTTCTGAACCAGACACAACAGGCTGAAGCTGATTTAGGCGTTCACTGTGCTTGAATCTTTGCACCTGATAAGAAGGCTGAATGCCAGGGCTCTCGGGTAAAAACCACATTTGCAAAAAGCGAACCGGTCTTTCATCCCCAGTATTTCGCTCTTCATGTTCAATCCCGGTGCCTGCACTCAGAACCTGAATCGAGCCGCTTTTTAAATCCTGCTCATGTCCCAAGCTATCGCTATGATGCAATTGGCCTTCAATTACATAAGTGACGATTTCCAAATCGTGATGCGGATGTCTTTTGAAGCCTTGCTGCGGTTCAAGTTTGTTATCATTATGGGCTAGCATACAACCGAAATGGGCATTGCTCGGATCTTCATAATCGGCAAATGAAAAGCTAAACTCACTATGAATCCATCCTTTATTTGAGGTATGTCTTTCTGCCGATGTCACTATTTTAATCATCCTTAACACCTCCATGGATTACAGTTCCGTAAAGCAGCCTTGCTTCGTGATGACTATTCCACTTTCGGCCCTGGCATTGCAAACACTGTGATACGATCCCTTTACCCCGGGCTTAAATGCCTCAATCAGCCTGTCGTCTCCGTCGAGTTTTGCTCTTAAGTTCATTATTAGTTAAGTTAATAGTACGAAAAATTAAATCTATTACAGCCATAAGGAGGAGATTTATTACATATGCTATCCCATAAACCCCAACCATCCCGGTTCCTACCAAGCTATTTGCGTCGTAGTCTGTATGCATCTATTATCATGATCGCTGTGATGCTTCTCATCGCCTACTCTGTGCAATGGATTGGCACGGCTCCTTTTCTATATTGGGATGAGCGTATACAGGATGCTATTTTTCCAGACACAGCAGCTACTCATGACCAATTGCTAACCATCGCTATATTCATTACGTCTTTCGGTTCATTCAGCATGTCGTTAATTATCGCCCTCGGTGCTGCTACCTTATGCTGGGTCTTTCTTCGTTCAAAAGCTTATTCCTTTGCGATCCTAAGCAGCTTTACGGCGATGTGGGTGCTGAATACGCTCATTAAAGAAATTCTGCAACGGGAACGCCCGTCACTTCAACATTTGGTTGAAGCCGGGGGCTACAGTTTTCCCAGCGGTCATGCGATGATTTCCATGGGATCTTACGGCATGATATTTGCCATCTGGGCTATAGAACGAAAGATTCGTGAGCGTTCGCTCTTCCTCCCGTGCGTTCTTGGTGCACTGCTCATTATATTGATTGGACTAAGCCGTATATATTTAGGAGTTCACTTTCCTACAGATATTGTGGGTGGTTATATTGCAGGCATCATTTGGCTGGCGTTTACCGTTCCTATGATCTATTGGCGAGCGAAAATGCAACTTTCTTCTCCCCCCCGCCCATAACGTCCGATTCGGCTTTTTGTTTCACTCCGGGTCATGACGTTTATATACGAAGTAAGCAAGGCACAGCAATATCGAAGCTCAGCATTTATCAAAAACGTTATCGTTTGTGAACTTAGGATAAGGGAGGCGATCCTTGTGTGGGGAATTGTACTAAGTATTGTAATGGCCATTATTATCGGATTGATTGGCGATGCACTAGCTGGACATGAAATGCCTGGCGGCATTGCAGGCTCTATGATTGCTGGATTTGTAGGAGCTTGGCTAGGTGTCATGCTGTTGGGAGACTGGGGCCCGGTCATCGGAGATTTTGCAGTCATTCCAGCCATACTTGGAACCGCATTGTTCGTATTCTTGCTCGGACTTGTGTCCAGGCTATTGAGAAGGGCTACCTAACATTTATATATATTTTTATTCTATAAAAGGAGTGATATATCATGAGTAACATTGACAATCAAAATATGGCAAGCACTTCAGGTTTTGCAAAGGGTTTATTCATTGGAGGTTTGATTGGTGCTGCGGCAGCCCTGCTGTTCGCTCCAAAGCCGGGTCGCGATTTACGTAGTGATCTGTCCGAAAAAATGACTGTTGTCTCCGATAAAACGAAGGATGTCGCATCTGTAGTTAGCAGCAAAGCGACAGATTTGGCCAAAACCGTTTCCACTAAAACAGCAGATGTAGCCAAAACGGTATCCGAGAGTAAAGACAACATCGTATCCAGCGTAACCAAAGCTTCTGCCGATGTCGCTAATGAAGCGGCCAAAGCGGATAAAGAAGTTATGGATGCAACCGCTCAAGCAGCCAAGGACACTCAAAAACAATTAAATGCAAATTCCTAATAGGAACACATTCCGATTACAACCAAAATAATATCCAAACACTGAACAGCCAGCATGCAAGAAGCTGGCTGTTTTTAAATGATAGAAAGGCTGGGATGACAATGAACAAACCAAACTCCTATGGAGATGATCTTGCTCGGAACAACAAGAGAACCTTTCACCCCCTCCAGGCTCAAGATCAGCCAGATGAGATTTCATCCAAGCAGACCTCTTCTACTCATCATCATGTTAAAACACATGATCCGGAGAGAGACTTTGATGTAAATGAGCATCCTTTTGAACTTCGCCATGAGGTCAAGCGGCTTAACAAACGCCTAGATCAAATCGCAGATACATTGGAAAAAGCAGAATTCAAAGATATTATAGAGAACTACTCCAGCACGAAAAGAAGAATTATGAGCAATCTGACTGCAGGGATTGCACGTGGTCTCGGCCTTACGCTGGGTACAGTGGTCATACTCGCCTTGCTCGCTTGGTTGCTCAGTTTCCTGGTACAGTTAAATCTTCCGGTCATCGGAGATTTCATCGCCGAATTATTAGGATATATCAAAATGAGCCAAGGTACTAAGTAATTGTCCCTATCTCATTTAAAAACGATCCATCGTAACCGATATAGACTCCCCAAAGAGCCTCCTGTTACGATGGATCGTTTTTTATTTGTAAATTATAACAGCCGTAATCAGCCGCTACAATTTGTTGCGCTTGTTAGTTTTCAATAAGTCACCTGTCCACCCCTTCATCATCAGCCAGCCGTACATTCCCGCCATACTTAGCAATGTGGCAATAATCACGGCGGTAAAACCCCAGCCTGTTTTAATCCAAGGCAGATTTTCAAAGTTCATGCCCCAAATGGCCCCCACTACAGTGGCAGGTGTAAAAACGGCGGTCACAATGGTGAGCGTCTTCGTAATCTCATTGCCCCTAAAAGCGGAAATGGCCTCGTCAATAGAGATCAGGGTGTCGATTTCCTTTTCATAATGCAGGAAAAGTCCTTCCATCCGAGTCACACGGTAAAGTAACTGCTTAAAAAAGCGATTCTCCTCCAGTTTATCCAAATATGCCTCCCGAGAAGCCGTTACCAGCTCTGAAAAAGGAATGAACATATTGCTCCAATACAACAGCTCGAAACGTGCATTCAATATAGAATCCATCAGTGTACGGGCATTTCTTTTCTCCATGTCCTCTTCCAGTCTTCTCAGGTTGATCTCGAACTTATCCATACCTGTATGAAAATAATGAAGCACGGCTCTCGCCAATACAAACATGCCGTCAGCTGCATCCTCACACTGTTCCAGCATTTTTTGGCGTTCCGCGGTGTGCATAATTTCACGGGTATTTTGATCCAAATTTAACGTCACCAACTTCTGGTTTAGAACCAGAAAATAAAACTTGTTGCAATTGCGTTGACTATCGATTTCCTCTTGAACGGAGTAGATCAGCGACCCGTACATTAAGGGCTGATTGCCATCTGGAAAGCGCACAGATATAAAGCTGGATGGAATGTCCTCTACCTTGTCCAGCCATTCTGCGGCTTCTGGGAGCTTCTCCTTCAAGTGCTGTATGACCGAATCTTGCCAATTCCCAGCACTGATGTCCCACCATTCCCATCCTCCACGAAAGGAAGAAATCTGTTCAAATGCTGTCATGGATTCCAACCTTCCTCCCAACCTTTTTCGCTTTATAAAAAGGACACGTTTCCCCAAATCGGAATAACGTGTCCTTACGATGTGACATCAAATATGTTAAACCAAGAATTCCGCGTTTTTCTCATGAAATAGAGGAATTAGACATAATCTGCTTCAGCTTTTCCGTAGCCCGCTTCTGAATACGGGAAACGCTCATCTGTGATACGCCCAACGTCTGGGCAATCGCACGTTGAGATTGACCGTCCTGAAATGCCAGAAGAAGCACCTTCTGTTCCTGCTCCTTCAGTTGGCTTAAAGCCTGCTGCAAATCCATTCGTTTTTCCACAGTGTCATAATCGTTAGCATCCGAGCTAATGAGCTCGCCTAACGTAGCTGCACTCTCTTCCTGGGATAAAGGCGAGTCCAGTGAAACATAGTGATAGCACTCACGACCAGCAAGCACCTCGATCGTTTCTTCCACGGTTAGATCCAAATAGGTCGCAATCTCGTCCACATTGGGTGAGCGTTCCAACTTAACGGTCAGTTCATCAATAGCATGTTGAACAAGCGCACCCTTTTCCTTAATGCGGCGAGGAACCTGGATGTACCAGGATTTGTCGCGCAAATAATTTTTCATATGTCCCAGCATACTTTTCATAGCGTACGGTTCAAATGGGATACCCAAGCTGATATCGTATTGCTGAAGCAGACGTATCAAAGCCATCTGACCGGTCTGATATAAATCCTCGTATAAGTCCGGACGGTTACGGGAGATTTTCCCGGCAGCCATCTTGACCATCGGCTCATACTTGCGGATCAGCACGGTAGCAATCTCGTTATCCTTGGTTTGCTGGTACTCCCAGATTAGACCAACGGCTTCATCCATCGACTCCGGGGGAGTTACCTTTTCATTCATACTCTTTCCTCACTTCTGGTCAAGCGCTTTACCAGCACCACTTCGGTGCCTTTTCCTGTCTCATTCAAGATATGGACATCGTCCATAAGCGCCTGCATGAGATAAAAGCCTAATCCGCCTATCTGTGCATCATTCAACTCCTTGTCATGCAAGGATGCGATACGGGACGGGTCCTCCACGCGTTCAAAGCTCTCCCCTTCATCTTTGACACGAATGGACAGCGAAACTTCATCAAATTCGAATGTCACTTCCACGACTCCCCCCTCATGACCATATGCATAAAGGACAGAGTTATTACAGGCTTCCGATACAGCCACTTTCATGTCTTCAATATCCTCATAAGAGAATCCCATTTTCGCGGCAATACCGTATAAATTTAATCTTACAATATCAACAAAGTCAGCAGTTGCCGGCAAATTAAGAACTACTTTTTGAATTTGAGCGTTCATTTCTTTTTCTTTCCTTTCCTATTGGGAATTCTCCTGGGGGACAAAGAATTTGGCAATACCAGTCATATCAAATAGCTTTTGAATTTGAGGCGGTACCTCTTGAACAGCAAAGCGAGACTCCATCCCATGCCTTGCTTTTAAAATGGATAACAAGATTCCAATACCTGTGCTGTCAATGTATTTAAGGTCTCTCAAGTTAATAATCAAATCTTGGCTGGATTCCCCCACCAAAGGCTCCATCACCAGACGAAAATCAGGTGCTACCGAAAGATCCAACTCTCCACTCAGATAAACGGTATTTACGCCATCGGTTGTTTCCGTAATTGCATTAAACTTCTCATTTTTATTTGTATTCATAGGCCTACTCTCCCAAAAAAAGATTTCCCTACATACTAACCCATTATACGAGCGTTTGAATCACGGTATAACTTTTTAAACACTACCAAATGCCACCATCTAAGCTTCATTGATCTGATCTTTACCCGGTTGCATTGGAAAATGGTCCGGAGAATGCCGTAGCAATGCCTGTTTTACACTGCTGATTTTAACGGGCTTACTAATATAATCGTTCATCCCCGCTTCAATACATCGAGGCTGAATACCCTCCATGACGTTAGCCGTCATGGCGATAATGGCAGGTTGCGATCTTCCCGCCAATTGTTCACGCACTCTACCCGTACACTCCAGACCGTCCATCACAGGCATCTGCAAGTCCATAAAGATATAGTCATAGTCCTGATTAGCCGTGACCATATCAAGCGCCTGCTGTCCATCTGCTGCCACATCTGAAGCCAGTCCGAGCTTATCCAGTATATTAACCATCAGCTTCTGGTTAATCGGATGATCATCAACGACCAGTACAGGTCTACGACTTGGAGATTCCTGATGTGGAATTTCCCAATCGTGGCTGGACTCTCCCTCCAGTTCATTTTCCTGAGCAAAGCCAAGCTTCATTGTGAAATGAAACGTCACGCCCTGTTCTCCGCTCGTATCTACACGGATATCTCCGCCCATCATATTCACTAAGGTTTTACAAATGGCGAGTCCTAACCCGGTTCCACCATATTTACGTGTCATTGAAGAATCCAGTTGGGAAAAGGGCTGAAACAACCTTCCAACCTTAGCCGGATCAATACCAATGCCTGTATCCTTCACAGAAAACTCAACGGTAAGTCCATTATCGCTTTGCTCTTTGACAGATGCGAAAACATACACCCCGCCCCGGTCTGTAAATTTGACAGCATTGGATATCAGGTTAATCAGTACTTGACGCAATCTTCCCATATCTCCATATAACACAGGAGGCATCTGTTCATCGAGAAAATAAACCAGTTCCAAGTTCTTTCGGTTCACTTCTACCGTAAATAGGCTGAAAACTTCCTTGATACAGGAAACCAGATCAAAAGGATATTCCTCTACCTCCATTTTGCCTGACTCCAGCTTAGTGAAGTCCAGAATATCATTAATGACTGCTACCAGTGCATCTGCACTACGACGGATGATATCGGCATATTCCTGTTGGTCGCTTTGCAGCTCCGTCTCCATCAGCAAATCAATCATTCCAATGACGCCGTTCATAGGTGTGCGGATCTCATGGCTCATCATCGCCAGAAATTCCGTTTTGGCATTGGCAGCAATCTCCGCTGCCTCCTTGGCGGCAATCAGTTCGCTGTTCATCTTCTCCAGCTGCTGGGTCTTCTGATGAAGCAGATGG
This sequence comes from Paenibacillus peoriae, assembly GCF_022531965.1. GTDB lineage: Bacteria > Bacillota > Bacilli > Paenibacillales > Paenibacillaceae > Paenibacillus > Paenibacillus polymyxa_D. The sequence continues at coordinate 4,806,824 of NZ_CP092831.1, forward strand.
GACTGTGTCTTCAAACGCTTGTTTGTCAGATACATTTGCACGAAACCTTCAATTTTGGACTTGAGAATTTGAGGGATGAACGGCTTAACCATATAATCAATACCGCCTGCTGAATATCCCGCAAATAAATGCTCCGCTTCCTTGCTGTTAGCTGAAATGAAGATAATCGGAATATCCTTCGTTTTCTCTCTGGCCTTGATTAGCTTTGCGGTCTCAATACCATCCATACCCGGCATCTGCACATCCAGGACTACGAGTGCAAATTCATCTTTTAATAGACATCGCAGCGCTTCTTCCCCGGATGTGGCCTTTACCAGATTATATTGTTCACTCTCCAGCACCGCCTCAAGAGCGAGCAGGTTCTCAGGTCTGTCATCTACCAGCAATATATGAATCGGTTCATGAAGCCCCATGGAATCCTCCTAAGCATCTCTATTTAATCTTCCGGTATATTTTTTCTATCCGGTCCAGCGGCTCGTAGGAATCACTATAATCGGTAAAATGTATGGATTCCTTGGCCCCAAGCACCAACACGCCAAAATGACTCAAGCTATCATAAAACAACCCATGTACATGGTTGCGAAGTTCGTCGTTAAAATAGATCATGACATTCCGGCAAAAAATAACATTGAACTCGTTAAAGGACCGGTCTGTCGCTAAGTTGTGCTCCGCAAAAATAATATTTTTCCGTAAAAAAGGATGAAACATCACTGAATCATACTTGGCTGTATAATATTCAGAGAACGATTGTGTGCCCCCGGACTCCAAATAATTTTTGGTATACAGCTTCATTCGGTCGATCCCGTATACGCCTTCCTTCGCCTGCTGTAAAGACAGGTTATTCATATCCGTCGCATAAATGCGGGCCTTATCATATAAGCCTTCCTCATGCAGCAAGATCGCCATAGAATATACTTCCTCACCCGTGGAGCAACCTGCATGCCATATTCGAATATACGGATACGTTCGCAAAATAGGAATGATTTTCTGTCTGAAATTCAGAAACAGCTCCGGGTCACGGAACATCTCGGTCACCGGAATGGAAAGGCTCTGTACCAGCCTATCGAAGGCGCTGCGATCATGCAGCACCTTCTCCTGAAGTCCTGATATCGTGCTTACATTCTCGGACTGCGCATGATAATAAACACGCCGCTTAATCGAAGGCAGAGCGTAGTTACGGAAATCGTAGCCGTACAGCCGATGTATACCTTCCAGCAACAGCTCAATCTCAATCAATTCCCGCTCGGCATCATTCGATTTCACTTCATTAGCAGCATTATCCGCCATATCCTTAGATGTCATAATCTCTCTCCAATTCCTAAATAGGTTTTGCCTGTGCCGCTCCCATCATGTGTCGATTTATATTACCCATTTTTTTGGGTTACGAATACAACCACACCCGCATTAATGATAAAAGTTGTTCGGTTTGAATCGGTTTTTTTACATAATCGGAAGCGCCTGCCTCAATACACTTGGAACGATCATCCTTCATGGCCTTGGCTGTCAGGGCAATAATAGGCATCTTCTCGAATTGTGGCATTAGCCGGATACGTCGCATCGCTTCATATCCATCCATTTCCGGCATCATCATATCCATCAGCACCAGATCAAAATCAGGTGTCTGTTCCAGCAGTTCCAGTGCTTCTCTTCCATTTTCGGCAAAGGTAACATCCATACGATAGCTTTCCAGCACACTGGACAGAGCAAATACATTGCGAATATCATCGTCTACCAACAATATTTTTTTACCTTCAAACAGCTCTTCCTTGTTGTATAGCTTTTGCAAAATTTTTCGTTTGTCCTCAGGAAGATTCGCCTCTACACGATGCAAGAACAGCGTTGTTTCGTCCAAAAGCCGTTCCGGCGATTTAACATCTTTAATAATAATAGACTCTGCATATTTGCGAAGTTGCGTTTCTTCTTTGTTATCCAGATCTTTGCCTGTATAAATAATGATCGGCAGATCAGCTAGCTGCTCGTTCTCTCGAATACGATCCAGCAGCTCAAAACCAGTCATGTCGCTCAGCATCAGATCCAGTACCATGCAGTCATACCGCTGAGTGGCCAGCTCATTCAGTGCTTCCTGACCTGTCGATACCGCCGTAATGGCAACATCATCATGATCGATCAGCTCAATAATGGATTTACGCTGATTATCGTCATCTTCAACCACAAGAAGACGTTTGACCATTTGGTCTGTATACGATTTTATATGTGAAAATGCCTTATCCAGACTTTCCTTCGAGGAAGGCTTTTTGAGATAGGCAATCGCGCCCATCATTAGGCCCTGCTTCACATCATCTATGACTGAAATAACATGCACTGGAATATGACGTGTCGATGAATTTCCTTTTAGCTCGCCTAAAATGGACCAGCCATCCATCACAGGTAATTGAATATCTAATATAATAGCGTCCGGCAAATAAGACTGAGCCATGTTGAGCCCATCGTCTCCTTGGAGAGCGATCAGTGCCTTAAAGCCCCGGCTACGGGCCATATCGTACAAAATATTAGCAAAGTTAATATCATCCTCAATAATCAGCAGCACTTTATCCTGCGAGGTAATCTCGTTTCGGTCGTCCCCTGGATGTATAATGTCCTCCGCTTTGTTTTTCGAAGGTATCTGATATAATGGCAACTGTTTAGCAGGCATAATCATGGGAAGGTCCGTTTCTGCCGAGGCTGCAACATTCTCAAAATTCGAATTCACATCCGTACCGTTAAATTCCTCTCTCGAATGAGAATCCATATCCTCAGCCGTAGGCGTTTGTTCCGGCAAATACAGTGTGAAGCAACTGCCCTGTCCCTGCTCGGATTCCACCGTAATCACACCGCCCAACAATCTGGAAAGCTCGCGGCTGATTGACAGACCTAGTCCTGTCCCCCCATATTTCCGGCTGGTTGTACCGTCTACCTGCTGGAAGGCTTCGAAGATCAGATCCGTTTTATCGGAAGCAATCCCAATGCCCGTATCATGCACAGATAGAGCCAGATAGGATCTTCGTGGATTTAGCAGACCCGGAAGCTGTTCTCCATTTGCCCGAGATACACTGAAACGAATAGATCCTTCCGTGGTGAACTTGAATGCATTGGACAACAAATTACGTAAAATTTGTTTGAGACGATAACCGTCACTGATAATGGCATCTGGCAAGTTCTCTTCGATCTCGGTATGCAGTTGAAGCCCACGTTGGGCTGCGACCGGAGCAAAATTCTGCTCCACAAACAGTTCCAGTTCCTTCAAGTGGACCGCTTCATGGTTAATATCCATTTTTCCAGCGTCCACTTTGGATAAATCCAGAATTTCATCAATCATTTTCAGCAAATCCGCGCCTGACATATAAATGGTTTGTGCATATTCCACCTGCTTCGGCTTGAGATTGCCTTCCTTGTTCTCAGACAAGAGCTGAGAAAGAATGAGCAAGCTATTTAGCGGAGTACGCAGCTCATGAGACATATTGGCCAAAAACTCAGATTTGTATTTGCTTGTGATTCCTAGCTGCATGGCCTGTTGTTCCAACTGAGCTCGTGCATGTTCAATCTCGTCGTTCTTTTCTTCCACTTCTCGTACCTGTTCTTCTAGCGCTCTGGTTTTGGCAATTAGTTCAGTATTAAAATGCTCCAATTCTTCTTGTTGACGCTGTAACAATTCCTCTGAACGCTTGAGTTCCTCTGTTTGCTCCTCCAAATTTTCGTTGGAGCGCTTGAGTTCCTCTTGCTGAGTTTGTAGCTCCTCGGACTGGCATTGCAATTCCTCAGTAAGTGCCTGGGACTCGCGCAGCAATTGCTCTACACGCATCCGTCCCTTGATATTGTTCAGAATAATCCCCATGCTCTCTACTAATTGAGCAAACAGCTTCGTTTCCAGATCACTGAAGCGATCCAGTGACGCTATTTCTATAGCACCGATGCACTCATCTTCGAACAAAATAGGGAAAATCATAATTCCCACTGGCTTACTTTCTCCTAAGGCAGAGCCTATGGACAAATATCCGTCAGGAGCCTCTGTAATCAAGATCGGCTTACGATCCAAAACACATTGTCCGAGCAACCCTTCGCCTACCTGGATAACGTCTCTAATCGAATTTTCGCCAGTCACCTTTGCATAGGAGCCGTATAACTTAAATCGGTTGTCTTCTACATCTTTTCCTTGCAAATAGATGGCTCCATAACTGCCTCCCAAGATGGGCGTAAACTCACTAATGAACATCTGAGCAACTTGCTCCAGTGAATTTACGCCACGGAACAACTCAGTCACCCGAGCAGTATTGGCATTAAGCCAAGTTTGGTCCTTCTGCGTTTGAAGAACGGAATGTTCAAATTTCCGCTTTTCTTCCAAGTCTCCGGCCATTTGTTGAAATACACGAGCGACCTCACCGATTTCATCTTTGGAGGCAACACTCATTCGGCTGATGGCCCTGTACTTTCCCTTGCCAAAACCATTAATCATGAGATTCACGACATTTAGACCTTTGGCAATACTTGGGAGCACCCACAAAATAACCAGTAAGCCCATGATCAGGCCGGCGGCCATCAGAATTGTGGTAATCTGCACAGATTCTTCATACGCCAAATTAGCTTGCTTCATGTCGCTATCAATTTCCCGATCCTGAAAAACGGCAAGGGCATTAATACTATCCATCGCCTCCTCTTGGGCAGGCAAACCAGTACTATTGCGGAAAGCGTTAGCCTCATCAATACGATCTTGCCCCAACAAAGAGACCAGTCTTTGTTCGTAACTTAAAAATTCATTCCACGCGACGGCTACCCGATCAACCTGCTGTTGCTCTTCACTGGTGCCGGAATTCGTTTGCAGACTAGCCAGCACTTTCGTTCCAGTAGCCGAAATATCGTCCAGCTCGCGTTTGGCCTCACTAACGGAGGAACCTGGATTCAAGATCAGATTGGCCATCACTTTGGCCATATCGTTCACCTGCCCGCGAATAGCTGTTGTTTTCCGGACTTTCATATATCGATCCTGATAAACCTGATTCAACTGCTCATTCAGGCTCCCCATCCGGTCATAGCTGATTAGTGTCAGCACAAGGAGGATCGCCATAAGCGATCCAAAGCCAATCAGCAGTTTATTTCTGATTTTCATGCAAGCTCTCTCCCTCTTTCAACGAAATCCAGATCAGGCATTTATCATCATCACGATCTTGTGGCGCCTCTTTACGAAAAAAAGCATCCAGCATCGCTTCTTCATTCCATTGCTCATATTTACGCAGACACTCAGTCAGATACTCCAACTGCTCCTCATATTCACCTTCCACCGCCTCCAGCAAGCCATCCGTATACAAAGCGATATGCCCTGTTCCTTCATAATGAATCGTGTGCATTTCTGCATCAATCTTATCAAATAAACCAACCGGGCTGCATGCACGGTCAAATTTGGTAATGCTACCATCCTGGTTGAACAACAAACCGGGAGGATGTCCCGCATTTACATAGTCAATTCGCCGTGCACGGGTATCAATCACCATATAAATCGCCGTAAAATAATACTGTACCAGCTGTTTGCCCAGATCCAGTTGATTAAAACGACGATTCAGCTCTTGTATGACCTTCTCAGGCTCCACATACGTGGTCACCGTGTCCTTAAGTACAGATGCAATGAACATGCAGAACAGCGAAGAAGAAATGCCATGTCCCATCATATCCAGCAAAATGATGGCATATCGCCCCTCCCCTAACGGATACCAAGAATATAAATCCCCTGCCAGTTCAAAGGAAGGCTGATAGAGCGCATTTACTTGCAGCACCGGGTCCTGAATGGCAGGACTAAGTACCGCTTGCTGCACCATCGCGGCCAGCTTCAACTCATCCTGAATTCGCTGATCCCGATCCTTATGCCAGTCCTTCTCCAATTTGAGACGCAAGGCAGATCGGATTCGCGCCATTAGCTCTACCTTGTTGATCGGCTTCGTGACGTAATCGACGGCTCCCACATCCAGAGCTTCAGCCAATTTTTTAGAATCACCTACAGCCGTTACCATAATAATCGGGATATCTTTTAAATGCTCATATTCCTGCACAATACTGCAAGCTTCAATGCCGTCCATTTCAGGCATCATCATATCCAGCAGCACCAGATCAATATCTGAAGGACGGGGCCTGAGACTAATGGTACGATCGCCTATTCCCAGATGCTCTAACATTTCTGCGGCCGAGTTAGCAGAGATCACATCCCGATAATTTTCTTTTTTTAGTATCTCACGAATAATAATGATATTCGTCGGGTTATCGTCAACAATTAGAATTCTCATTGGCTTCTCCTTATCTGTAACTCATGTATTATACTATACCTACTTAAACGGCAACACCCTTGTTGATTAGTAGTAGTGTTTCCGTAAGAAGGCATTCCAAAAACATAGATAAGGAATGAGGCTGAACCCCATTCCTTATCTATGTTTTTGGAGGACCCGCGAAACACTTGTGCTGCGGTCAACTTCCTCTTTTTCGAATCTAATGTCACGCTGCTCTTATAGTGAACAGCGATATCACGCTTTTTTAGCAATGACCAGCACTTTCCCCTGATCCAGTTCTTTTTCATAAAAGTCAGCTTCCGTATCTGTAAATCCCAAGGAAGTAATTTTAGCGCGAAGCTCATCGCCGCGGGAACGGAACAAGTTGGCTAATGAATCGAAAACGCCCTCTTCCTTAATCCCGATTTCCTTGGCATCCACCGTATCGGCAATACGATCTGTCCGATCCTGATCATGAGCGAGCACGAACACATCCTCATAACGATAGCCTGTGTTACGCAACTCATTTACTGCTTCAACGGCTTGTACACCGTTATCTACCACTTTGGCATAAGATTTATGATTGGTCTGATTCATGTTTCTCACGCTCCTTTAAGGATTGACTTCTCTGACTATTACACTTCACATATCCATTTGAAACTTCCATGTTATGTCATGCCTTAAAAAAATCAATTACCATTCCGTTTCATCAAAAAACTCAACATACTTAGGTTTATCAGACGTCTCATCCATAAACACTTTGATTGCACGTTGTCCGCGTACATATACCTCTCCGTCTTCCGCCGTGAATTGCGAGCCACCCAGCGCCTGATCGAGCGTTTTCCGTTGCAGCGGCAGCCACTTATCATTCACCTTGATTCGACCGGCAGCAGGATCTACATGCACATAAGAAACGACGTCCTCACGCATACCTACCACAACATCTGGATATTGGTATTCTGTAGAAAGCAGCAACTTATCCTTTTTGACTCGCTGTGGCTTGCCCAGCTTTTTCAATACATCAGCACGTGTATCATCCAAAGATATGCCATTTAAGGTATGAAAATCTGCTGGTACAGCATGTGGAGCGGGTATCGTCTGCACAGTCCTAACCACATGTCCCGCTATTTGCGGGGAAACGGTTTGCTGAACCGTATCCTGTCCGGAAAAGGGAGTGAGCAAACCAGCAGCTAGTAATAACGTCTTCATCATAAATCTCACCCTTTCAATGAATTTCCTGTAGTTTACGGTTCAGCCACTATGCTACTGACGCATTTTCTGCCACACCCCAGCAGCGATGTCTACATAACCCAACCAGTTTTTACCTGGCTTGGCCGCAGGCTCCTCATAAGTCGCATTGTAGCTCTGAACCGTCCGCTCCGTTGCGGTCAAAGGTCTATTCGATGTCGTTGCCTTGATCGCGTTATCCGTTCTGGAAGTATTACTCGCAGCGCTATGCGATTTCTGAAACCGTGTCATTAACGCTGTTGAAGCCTGCTTGGCAGCCAACGTCACTTCGCTGAGTACCTCCCCCAAATTTCTAACCGATTCCATCACTGGCTCCACTTGCTTCAATTTATGATCAACATCTGCGGTGATGTCATTCGCATGTCGAACCGTTTGTTTTACTTCATAACTCAGTTCATCAATCGTTTTTTGTACATCCTGCAAGGTTTGAGTCACCTTATCCAAAGAGCCTTGTGCTGCTTTCAACGTTTTAATGAGGAAAATAACGAGAACTGCAAATGCGATAGCAATAATAAAAATGCTGACCTGTGTTAACATAGCGTAACCTCTCTTTCGTCTTTCACGATGATGTTTATGATTACTGCATAGTTACCCTTTAGATTCAGACACGAAACAACGTCCAGGCTGGCTTCTTCTCCGCTCCAAACGTTATGATTCACGGACTCTCACACCGTTTAAAACAACGTATAACGATGGCACAGACACGAATATTCTATAGAAGTCTCCATCATCTGCAACCATGCTCTATCGGGGCGTGAGTATGCCACATTATATACAATTAAAGGAGGATACAGAACATGCTAAAATGGTCCGCTTTATTCTTAATTTTTGCTGTGATCGCCGGTATCTTAGGTTTTTTTGGTATCGTCGTGTCCGTAGCTGCTACAATCGCTAAAATATTATTTGTGATATTTCTGGTGTTGTTCGTCATTTCACTCTTCACCAGAAGAAAACGGGTTTCATAGTTATCGGATGCTAGCTGCACAAAAGCAATATTCTAAATGTCTATAAAAAAAGGATGTTCCCACCCTGGTCAACAGGGCTGTGGAACATCCTTTTTTGATGCAGCTTTTTAACAGTTAGCGGCGCTTTTATTGAATCACGCTGCCCCCAAACAGGAAACGGTCCTGCCAAGGCTTGCTGAAATCCGTAACTTTTACACCGCCACCCGCTACAGAAAACGTATGGAGAAGCTTGTTGTCTCCCAAATATACAGCTACGTGTGTAATCGTTTGGGAGGAGTTATCCAAGGACGTGTACGCCCCGGAAGATGCATTATAATTTGTAAAGAAGAGCAAATCGCCACGCTTCAGCGTAGTCATGTCCGTATTCGGCTGACTGTTTTGCTTGATCCACTCACCCTGTGAACGAGAATCTGCCGGAAGCTGGATACCTACAGCCTGACGGAAAATTTGACGGGTAAATGCCGAGCAATCAAAAGTAGCCGTACTGCTACGATCCGAACCATATTCATATGGAGTTCCGAGATAAGTCATCCCCGTGTTAATAACCTGCTCTATTGCAGCCGCTGCATCACCGGAAAATATGTTCATAGTTGACGCAGGAGAGGCTGTCACAGGTATTGCAGTAGTATCAGGAGTGGTTGTCACCGGAGCAGACACAGGCTGCTGCACAACAACGCCCTCACCAATACGAATATACTGTGGAGACGAGCTGACGTAACCCACCGTACCACCAGCATTGGTAACCTTGAACCAATAGGCATTACTTGGATCGGTAATCGTAACGACATCCCCTGCATTCAAATAGCCCAAGACCTCGGAAGAAGTGGATGCCTCCGCCCGCAAACGAACGGACGTTTGAATCGTAGCTTTCGTTTGACCGGCAGAACTATTCACTGAGGCCACAGCCTCTTTAGCTGAAACATTTTTAACTGACTCTGTGGCTTCCGATTTACGAGTGGTAGACGGGGTGACAGCAGCAGCGACGCTGGTAGCGCCAACTTTTATGTACTTGTCGGAGCTGCTAGTGTATCCGGTTACTCCATCAGAAGTCTTGATCTTATACCAATAGCTGTTGGTTTTCTCCAATACCGTTACGGCCTCTCCCTGCTTCATAAAGCTGACTACATCCCCTGTAGTCGAAGGACCGGATCTAAGCTTTACAGCCGCCTGAATAACCGCCTTCTGTCCCGTGGATGCTGTTGATGCCGCTGCGTCAACCTGACCCGGCGCCACATGAATTGCTGTCAACAGCGCGGCTGACGTCATGAGCATTCCCATCACGCGTCTTCTCAATGTTGCACCTCCTGGCTGTTTTTACGAATTTGAAGAGCATATCCAATTCCGACGAATATAGCCGGACATGCCTTCATTATAGTAAAAGCAGCAGGAAGAGAGATATAATCCAAACGTCACAAAAGGAAGCGTATACGCCTTTTACATATAGGTCTAAAGTCACTTTTAATACTAACTATTTAATAATTAATCTATAATTTGGGTTCTACATGGACATGGACATGCATCGTATTATGAACCTCTTGTAGGCGCTCCTCAATCCGGTCGCTGATCCGATGCCCTTCAATCAGGCTGAGTTGCGGATTCACCTCAATGACCACATCCACTAGTGCATGATTGCCGTGTACACGTGCCTTAACGTCCCGAATCCCCTCTACTCCAGGTATACGGGCAATCGTACTTCGTAAGTCAGACAGTTCTTGCTCATCAAATCCATCGGTCAAGCTGTGTGTGGAATCCTTAAAAATATCCCACGCTGTTTTGCAAATGATACATCCTACCGCGATCGCAGCTACAGTATCCAGCCAGGGTAGCCCGAACTGTGCGCCGATAATGCCAACTGCTGCCCCAACACTGACAAGTGCATCCGATAGATTATCCTTGGCCGCTGCCAGCAAAGCCTTATTGTTAATTTGCCGTGCCAGCCTGTTATTGTACAAGTACACTCCCAGCATAATCACGGCACAAATCACAGCTACACCCGCGGAGGTGATATCCGGTATTTGCTTTCCGCCCTTGAAAATGCTGCCGATCCCATCAATAAGCACCTGCAAACCGACGACAGCCATAATAAAGGACGCCAGCAGCGCCGCGATCGTTTCTGCCCGAAAATGTCCATAGGCATGGTCAGAGTCCGGTGGCTTTTGGGAAATTCTCAGTCCAACCAGTACAGCAACCGACACTACAATATCGGTGACATTATTGAAGCCATCCGCCCGCAATGCGCTAGAAGCAAATATATACCCGCTAATCAGCTTAAAGGCGGACAGCAAGAGATAAGCAGCAATGCTTACCCACGCCCCACGCTCACCTTTTCGGATTTCATCATAGACATTTACCACAACGTAGGACACTCCTTCAAATATATAGTTCCCAGCAGAACGACCTCACCGGGCCCAAAAATAAAAATAGCAGCATCGCTGCCTTGAACCCTCAACATTAACTTTTCAAACAAGCAGCGTAGCTATCCTGAAAATAACAATTCACCTTTGGGTAACTGTTATTTTCAGGATAGCAGACGAACTTTGTGTGGGTCTAGAGAAACAGTCTTTCCGCTCTGCATCGCTGTAGGAACAACGAAAAAGTATTGCCAGGCCCCATTCCTGTAGGTTACACAAAACATTTTTTCCTTCACACAAAAAACAGACGTTTTCTCTCCCGCCCCACCCCAGATGGGTGTTATCATTGTTGCCCTTGTCCCTTCTTTTAAAAACGTATAAAATGAGGACACAGCCGCGTTTTTCTTCAATCCAACATGATTGACATGAATCTGGCGGCAACAGGAGGAATTTATTCATGAGCGATGCCAATGAACCACGTAAAGTTAATCTCGCAGATGCCATTCGGGAAAAGCTGGCACAAAAAAAACAGCAGTCCGGCGCTTCACAGCAGGGCGGCTTTCAAGGCGGTTCCACCAAAACACTTAAAAGCCAAAATACGAAGAAGCCGAACAACCAACGCCGTCGTACAGGCGGATCATAAGCCACCTCATAGCCTTTATAGGGTACCAAAGGTCTGGCGAGGTCTATCTTACCTCACGGCCAGAGCCAGGTAAGCTATGGGCATGGCACAAAAACGAAAAAGAGGAGTCTCCCTGCCATCTCAATGGCCTAAAGGAGCTCCTCTTTCGTTTATCTAGTTGTTGAAGATAGCCGGTTGGAATTTTAGCCGATTTCTACCGGATACATACGTTCACGCAATTTCGCGATTTCTTCATTTTCCAAGTATTCATCATAGCTCATCGTACGGTCGATTACGCCGTTTGGTGTAATTTCCACAATGCGGTTCGCAATCGTTTGAATAAACTGATGGTCATGAGATGTGAACAATATAGTACCGTCAAAATCAATCAGACCATTGTTCAGCGCTGTAATGGACTCCAAATCCAAGTGGTTGGTCGGTTCTTCCAGCAACAGCACATTGGCACCGTTCAGCATCATTTTCGCCAGCATACAGCGAACCTTTTCGCCCCCGGACAGTACACTTGCTTTCTTAAGTGCTTCTTCACCAGAGAAAAGCATACGTCCCAAGAAGCCACGCAGGAACGTTTCGTCCTGATCCTTGGAATATTGACGGAGCCATTCCACAAGATTCATGTCCACACCTTCAAAATAGGTGGAATTATCTTTCGGGAAATAAGCTTGGCTAGTTGTAATCCCCCAAGAAAATTCTCCGCTGTCTGCTTCAATCTCGTTCATCAATACTTGGAAGAGCGTCGATTTAGGCAAACCGTTCGGCCCAACAAACGCGATTTTATCGCCTTTGTTCACAACCAGACTGAACTCATTCAGCACTTGCTCGCCTTCAACGGTTTTACTGAGGCGGTCTACTGTCAAGAGTTGTTTGCCTGCTTCGCGTTCAGGCTTGAAGTTCAGGAAAGGATATTTACGGTTCGATGGACGGATGTCGTCCAGCGTAATTTTATCCAGTTGTTTTTTACGTGAAGTAGCTTGTTTGGACTTGGAAGCATTCGCGGAAAAGCGCTGAATAAAGGCTTGCAGTTCCTTGATCTTCTCTTCCTTTTTCTTGTTGGCATCACGCGTCAAGGCAAGCGCAAGCTGGCTGGACTCATACCAGAAGTCGTAGTTGCCGACGTACATCTGGATTTTGCCAAAATCGATATCCGCAATATGCGTACATACCTTGTTCAGGAAGTGACGATCATGGGATACGACGATGACGGTGCCTTCATAGTCCATCAAGAAATTTTCCAGCCATTGAATGGATTCGAGGTCCAAATGGTTGGTAGGCTCATCAAGCAGCAAATTGTTCGGACGACCAAACAACGCTTGAGCCAGGAGAACACGTACCTTGTCATTACCACTCAGCTCAGACATGTTCTTGTCATGCAGGTCGCGAGGAATACCAAGACCGATCAGCAAGGAAGCTGCATCCGGCTCAGCATCCCAACCGTTCAGCTCCGCAAATTCGCCTTCCAGTTCACCGGCACGCAGGCCGTCTGCTTCAGTAAATTCTGTTTTGGCATACAGCGCATCTTTTTCCTTCATGATTTCATACAGACGCGTATGACCCATAATAACGGTTTCCAGAACCGGGAATTCATCGTATTCATAATGGTTCTGCTTGAGCACTGCCATCCGTTCGCCCGGTGTCATGTGAACCTCGCCTGAATTGGCTTCGATTTCACCGGAAAGAATTTTCAAAAAAGTGGATTTGCCCGCGCCATTCGCCCCAATCAGGCCGTAGCAGTTCCCAGGAGTAAATTTGATATTTACGTCTTCAAAAAGTGGGCGTTTCCCATAACGAAGCGTTACGCCGCTTGTACTGATCATATAAGCATACCATCCTTATCATTAGTTAAGTGCTAAACACAAAATTACCGACGGCAATAGTATAACACACAAAAGATCGGATTCGAACCGTAGTATAAGCATAACCGTCCCTGAATCTCATCCAATATCTTATAAATAAAATAAAAAATGCTTCTGTCTCCACGGTTGTCACCTGACAAAACACATGGACCAGAGCCATTTTCATGTTTTAATTTCGTTGAAATGCCGTGAGGACAAACGCGTTATTCAGTCGCAGCAATAATGTTCCGTATGCTTGTAAATGTCAGGAAGCCCCGACTCCTATCGGAATGAGATACATGCCCGCTTCATCATCCTGTTTGATTACGACCTCCACATCATAAACTGCCTGGATCAGTTCAGATGTAACGACCTCTGTAGGTGGGCCGTTCGCTATAATACGCCCTTCCTTCATGGCAATCATTACATCGCTATACCGAATAGCCTGATTGATATCATGCAGCACCATCACGATTGTCAGTCCATGTTCCTGGTTTAACTGCCGAATGAGCTCTAAAATTTCAAGCTGGTAGTACATATCCAAATAGGTGGTCGGCTCATCCAAAAATAAAATGGGAGTCCGCTGTGCCAAGGCCATTGCAATCCATACACGCTGCCGTTCTCCTCCTGAGAGTTGATCCAACGTGCGAGTTCTACGTTCGTTCAGGTTAGTACAGGCTATCGCCCACTCGATCGCCTCCTCATCCTCGTCACGCCTCGCTGTGAACATGTTCTTATGCGGCAACCTGCCGAAGCTTACGAGCTTTTCTACAGTCAGGTCGGAAGGTGCCTCGTTCTGCTGATGGACTACCGCCAATTGACGGGCCAGCTCCTTGGGCTTGTAGTGGGCTATCTCCTTGCCGTCCAGAATCACCTGTCCCAAGCGGGGAACAGCATTGTTGGACATCACGCTGAGCAGCGTCGATTTGCCGCATCCGTTGGGACCAATAATGGTCGTAATCCGTCCCGACTCAATAACAGCATGAATAGCGTGCAGACGATCTGTTTTCCGATCATATGAGAAGGTTATATCCTTAATGTCCATAGCTGCGATCCGCCTTTCTGATCAGGAATATCAGGAACGGCCCGCCAATGACGGCCATAATAATAGAAGCCGGGATTTCATTGGGAGCAAGCACCGTCCGCCCCAGAGTATCCGCGAGCAGCAGCAACAAGCCACCGCATAAGGCTGAAAATGGAATCAACCACTTATGATCCGAGCCAACTAGGTAGCGGGCACAATGCGGAACGAGCAGGCCGATAAAGGCAATCACTCCTGCGATGGCTGTAGCCGTTGCTGCAAGCAGCACTGCAATCACAGAAATCAAAAGTCGTGCGCGTGTTACATTGAATCCCAGATTTTTAGCTGTTTTATCTTGAAGGGACAAGAAATTGCACCAAGAGAACACGAGCATGGCCAAAATTAGTCCAATCCCGCCATAGGTCACAATAACCTCGACATCTACCCATTTTTTCATAGACAAGGTTGAAGTAGTAACCTGGTTAATGCTGGTGACCGCATAACTGCCTCGATAATTAAATGACTGACCTAAACCAGAAAAAATGGCATTCACAGCTACCCCGATCAGAATGAGACGAATCGGATGCAAGCCGGATCTCCATGAAAATCCATAAACCATTAAACAAGCTATCGCACCGCCAATAAATGAAAAGAACGGCATCCAGAAATAAAGCATTGGAAAGACCGTCACCGCAATCAGCGAGATCAATGCTGCTCCCGAAGAAATGCCGATAACTCCGGCATCTGCCAGCGGGTTTTTCATAACAGCTTGCAGCAAGACACCCGCCACTGCAAGTGCTGCACCTGCCATCACGGCTACGATAATTCTCGGTAGTCTCAGGTCCTTGACCACATTCACCTGATCATCTGTACCTGTCCACAATCCGGTGACCAACTGACTCAAATCCACCTTGAGACTACCTGTCATCGCTGAATATAACATGACGCCGACGAGCAAGACCATTACAACAATAAGACTCCAACCTTTTTTGGACATGTCATCAGCTTCCTTTAATTCGAAGGATACAGCATTTTCATCAGCTCATCTAGCGCCGAGTTTGCCGCTAGATTCCCTGTTGTGCCAAACAACGGTTCAGGCAGATCATAGACATGCCCATTTTTCACAGCGTTGAAATGCTTCCAGATATCGTTGGTTTTGAACTCTTCATCGAACATTTTCACTACTTCATCCGGCATCCCGTGTGCAGCGCGCAAAATGATATCAGGGTTGGATTGCTGCAAGGCTTCGGTATTGTGGGCAATGAACTCCACCTTCTCGCCCTGAACCACATTTGTTCCGCCTGCAATTTTAACCAGATCCCCAATATAGGAATGCTCGGTAGCCACCAGATAGCTTCCCGGTACTCCCAGCAAAATCAATACTTTAGGAGATTTCTTTCCTTTGATCTTTTGTTGAATTTCGGCTACTTTGGCATCCAAAGCTCCATTAATCTCTTTAGCCTTTTCGGCTTTGCCAAACGTGTCTCCCAGCTTTTGAATTTCTTTTTGCATATTCGCGAGACTTTCAAAATTCAAAAATTCGGCATTGATTTTCAAATCTTTAAATTTAGGCTCCAGATCATATTTCAGTGTCGTCACCGACAGTACATCCGTCGGCTTCAATGACATCACTTTTTCCATATCAGGGCTCATCGGATTACCCACATCAGGCACATCCTTGTAACGGTCAGGCAGCACTTTCGTGCTTGTCGGCTTACCTGCCAAATCCAAACCCAGCGCATCCGTGATTTCCGCAATGGCTACCGTAGTCGCCACAATACGAGGAGCTTGAGCTTTACCGTCAGACGACTTTCCGTTTGCATCAGATGTTGCCGTTGATTTCGAACCATCGCTCTGATTCTGTCCAGCCTGTCCTCCTCCCGAACATCCGGCCAGCAACAAGATCACGATGCCGATTAACATATACAAACAAAACGATCTTCCTTGAGCCCATGCTATATATCGTTTCATGAAAATCCAGTCACCTCAATTCAAAATATAGAACTGCATTAGGAACCCTAACTTTTCGGGTATCAGGATTTAGCAAAATTCGATTCCAGTCGCTCCAAAGTGCAATATATAGACGAACTAGACTGTTTGATCTACATATTGTTCACTAGAAGTCGCTTATTGGATTTTTGCAAATTCCTCGGGTATGTAAATGCTGACAAGTCTTGACGCCGAGGCACCAAGACTTGCTCGCATACAAACTTTGCTGTTATTCGGGCTTCATTGACGTCACAACCTGAGGCTACTTCGCTTTCAGGCTTGCTTCATCAAATTGGAACTGAACTGTATACCAGTGATCATACGGCACTCCGCCAAGAACCAAGCCAGGCACAATAACGTGTGTGTAAGCACTGATTTTCTGGGACAAGTCCCCTACCTCGAATTGAACGACACGTGTATCGCCGGATGTCGAGATCACTTCTACATCTTTCAGGGTACCGTTTTGCTCCACTTGTAGAGTTGGCATCCAAGAGCTATTTTTCAAAGTCACTTGGATATAGCGCTTGTCTCCCTTTTCAATCAGTGTGGCTGGCTTGTCGAGATAACCGTCCATAACGGAAGCTTCACTCGTTTTGTCTTTAAATACGTTGTAATTAATCGTGTATTGCTTCTCGGAAGCCATTTGAACCGGTTGCTCAACTACTGGTTTGGTTTCAGCTACAGATGCAGTTGTTTCTGCTGCCTTGTCCGTAGAAGCTACTATCGGTTCAGTAGGGGTTACGGTTGTAGCTGTATTAACTCCCTCACCTTTAAGCGATGCACGGTCAAATTGAATCTGACCGCCGAATTTCTCATTTAGAATGTATTTCTCAGGCAGATATACCTGTGTGTACACACTCAACTTTTTATCCAGATCAGGTACTTCGAACGCAATCGTGTGCGTGTCACCTTTAGTGTCCGAACCCATAATCGTCGGATTGGCATAACGACCTTCAAAATCCGTTTGGAATAGCTTCAAAGCCTGGTTGTCCGTAACGGTTACATGAGCCTGAACCTTGCCATTTTTCACAATCAACTTCGCTAGACTCTGCACAAAAGGAGCCACTAGAGAATCCTTGTCTGTTCCGTTCGCCAGTACACGGAAGTTCGCAGTGTACTCTCCATCGGCCAAGTTATTTTTCCCCTGTTCTACTTCGTCTGCTTTGGTTTCGTTGTGATAAGATACATTGCTGGTATCGAATTTAAATTCAAAATCATATACCTTTTCTACTCGATCCTCCGCCTTGAAAACCATCGGAGCGCTACTTGCCACTTTAGGAGCTTCGTAGATAACCAGTTGGCCTTTTACATTGCTCTTAAAGTCACTTACGCTAAAACGAACGTGCTTCGTATTGCTTGCTGCATCTTCCTGGGTCACTTCTGCATCTCGGTAGTCCCCGCTTGCGTTGTCCCAAATGCGCAGCGTCTTCACTTCATTGCTGTTTTGCAGCTTCAGACCTACAAACCGTTTGTCGCCTTCCACGACCAATTGCGCTGGTTCATTGGTGATGAAACGTTGAGCCGGAGATTCAGAACCTGTAATACCATCTGGCAGCACAATGCTGAATTTCAATGCATATTTACCATTGGCAAGCTTGTCGAAATCCAATTTAACGATAGGATCAGCCGCCCCTGAAGAGGTAGGCTCAACAAAGCTTCGAATGGTAGCAGGCTCGAATTGGAACTGCACATCATACACGTGATCATATGGGATGCCACTCAAATCCAATCCAGGTACGATGACATGCGTGTTCACTGTCACTTTATCCGACAGATTTGGCACTTCAAATTGTACTGTTCTTGTATTTGCGGAGCTCGATTGATCGACAACCTGAGCCTCTGCACCATTTACTTTGAACGTTTTGATCCAGCTGCTCTTGTCCATTTTGATCTGAATGATATTTTTACCAGACTGTTTTAACAGTGTGGCTGGCTTTTGCATATATCCATCCATCACAGATATTTCATTGCTTCCGTTTTTGAGTACGGAGAAATCAATGCTGTATCTGCCATTTTCAACTGGGGTTGTGGTTCCGTTATCCGGTCCTTTAGCTGTAATGCTGCTGCGGTCAAATTGCAGACGAAGCTTATGATCCATCTCATAAACCCCACCTGGATAGGTCGTGCTCACATGTACCTGTGCATTCAGAATAGCGTCCAAATCCGCCACTTTGAATTTCACAACACGTGTATTAGCATTCCTGTCCTCACTAACGATATCTGCATCCGTAAGTGTCCCGCTTTGTTCTGTTTTAAACTCTGTCACGGTGGTGCTGTCTTTGATGGTAAAGGAGGCTTCATACTTGCCTTTTGATACCGTCAGTGTGGCCGGAGACAATAAATATTGCGCCATGGCCGATTTTTGATCTTTGATTGCGTGCAGCGCATCGAAGTTGATTGAATACGTTCCATCAGCTAAATTCTTTCCGGGCGTGCCTGGTGTGCCTGGCGTCCCAGGATCAACCGGGGTTGTTGCCGCTCCTAATTGAAGATCGACATCATAGGTTTCTACATAGTTCAGCTCAGGCCAGTTGATGCTTACCCATGCATTCAGTTTGGCAGGCACTTCCTTAACCTCAAATTCGATAACACGTGTATTCGCCGTTTGATCTTCACTTACTACGGTCGTGTTGGTCAATACTCCATTTTGTTCTACTTTAAAGCCGTCAATTTGTTTGCTGTTTTTCAAAGTGAACTGTACATATTTCTTGCCTTTACGTTCAACCAGAGTACCCGGTTTTTCTGTATATCCATCCATCATAGACTTTTCACTTGAACCGTCTTTTAACAGCGTGAAGTCCAGATTTGACGTTACTGGAGTTGAACCGTTGTCCGTTCCCGAGATACTGTTTTTATCGAACTGAAGACGAAGTTTATGGTCCATCTCATAAACCCCACCTGGATAGGTCGTGCTCACATGTACCTGCGCATTCAAAATCGCGTCCAAATCCGCTACTTTGAATTTCACAATACGTGTATTGGCGGTCTTGTCCACACTTACAATATCTGCATCCGTCAACGTTCCATTTTGTTCAGTTTTGAATTCCGTCACTGTAGTGCTGTCTTTAATGGTGAAGGAAACTTCTTTTTGTCCCTTCGCTACCGTCAAAGTTGCCGGAGACAACAGATACTGTGCCATGGCTGATGGCTGATCTTTTGTGGCGTGCAGGGTATTAAAATTAATAGAATACGTTCCATCCGCCAAATCTGATGGGGCGGGTGCAGAAGACATCTGAAGATCTACATTATAAGTATGCACGTAGCCCAGCTCAGGCCAGTTGATGCTCACCCATGCGTTGAGCTTGGCAGGCAGTTCTTTCACTTCAAACTCGATCACTCGTGTATTCGCAGTTTGATCTTCACTTACAACAGAAGTGTCGGTTAACACCCCATTTTGCTCTACCTTAAAACCATCAATCTGTTTGCTGTTCTTTAATGTAAACTGGGCATATTGTTTACCTCCACGCTCAATTAGTGAGCCTGGTTTCTCCGTATACCCATCCATCATAGACTTTTCATTGGTTCCATCTTTCAAAAGGGTAAAGTCCAAATCAGAAAGTTTTTCTCCTGCATTAGGAGGCGTCACCGGTGGTGTTACAGGTGGAACCGTTGGATTCTCCGTTGAGTTTTTAAGTCTCAAGCTGGAAGGATCAAACTCAATCCATTCCTTCACCGAACGATCTGGATCGGTATCTACATACCACGGAGAACTGCTATTAAATCCAAACTCCGTATTTACATTTTGATGAAAATCATAAACATCGAAGCTTACAGTCCCGGAAGCTTTCCCAGAATCCACCTCTATTTTTGCGGGAACTGTTTCCCCGTTTTGTTCTACTAAAAATTTCGATAGCCCTTGAGTTTCCGCAAACTTAAATGAAAAATGGTATTTTCCATCCTTAATGATCAAATCTCCAGGATAGGTATAGTTTGTTTTGAAACTCGAATCTCTGGTGCTACCGCTGACTGTCTTTCTTAAAGGTTTGTAATCAATCAGGTATTCTCCATCTGCATAGGTCGCATCTGTGGTAGTTACAGCATTGGTAGGCTCAGCATATGTGCTGGGTACTTCTACCGGCATCTCATAAGTAGCATAAGTAGCACTAGTGACTGTAGTGCTTGAATCAGTCAAATTTTGGGAAGTGGAATCAACTTCAGGGGTTGCTCCTACGTATGGTGAAAATAAAGAAAACAACATTAGAATAGCAGCGAATGTCGTAATGTATTTGTTAAATCGGCTTTTCAAGGTGATGTATCCCCCTACTTAAAATATACTCATTTGGAGCATTGAAAGTAAGCTCCAATGAGTATTCAATTCAAAATTATATTTTCAAAAAGAAGCCTTAGATATCGCTGTCGTCGAATTGGAATTGAACAACATAGTCGTGATCGTATGGAATACCACCAGTGTATTCTGCAGGCACACTTACATGCAGTTTAACGTTCAATTTTTGAGACGAGCTAGTTACAGGGAATTCGACTATTCTTGTATCCCCTGATGTGCTTACCACAGTCGCATTCACATACTGACCGTTTTGCTGAGTTTTGAATTCAGTAACCCATGCACTCTTGGTAATAGCTACTCGCACTTTATATTGACCATTCGTAACAATCAGTGTGGCTGGTTTTTTCACATAACCGTTTGTATCCATGTAAGATGGCTGAGTGGTTCCATCTTTATAAACGGTATAAGGCAATTGATACGTCCCATTAGGCAAAGCCGCATTCGCCTTATTGGCAGAAAATGGAGCTAGTACCACAAAAACAAGCGCTGCCATCAGTACAGTAAGCATTACTTTTTTCAAAGACAATTTTTCCATACGATTCATAATCATGTTCATGTTCTTAATCTCCTTTACGTTTTATTTTGGATTAGATTTCGTCGAATTGCAGTTGTACATCATACTTGCCTGTGTAGCCGATTACTGGGATTGTGATTTCAGCGTAAGCATTCACTTTTGCATTCAGATCAGCAACTTCGAATTCCACTACACGAGTGTTGCTAGCAGTATCTGTGCTTACTACAGTCGCATCTTGCAGAACGCCATTTTGCTCTACTTTGAACGTTGTAATCAGATTGCTACTTTTCACAGTCAGACGAACGACATTTTTGCCGTTAGCTACCGTAACCTGAGCAGGCTTCGTCAGGTAGCTATCCAATCGAGAAGTCTCATTGGTTTGATCCTTCAGAACGGTGTAGTCTACGTTGTACGTGCCGTCGGCTGCTGCCGCTTTAGCTGAGAATGGAGCAACAAGTGCAAAAACAAGCGCTGTCATGATCAATGCTACGAATACCTTCTTAAAAGAAAATTGCTCAAAGCGATTCATTACCATATTCATATCTACACACACTCCTCCATTTTCTATGCTTGAATTTGTGTTGATTTTATGAACGATAGAGATGGCTTGAATTTACTTCTTGGAAGATTTAGTTGATTTTGCTGACTGGACGGCTGCTACTTTTTTGGCACTTTTGGAATCAAAAGCGAAGCGGATCGTATAGTCATGATCGTAGTTATACGCAGGGACAGTAACATGGATTTTAGAGATTAGCGGGCTGTTCACACTCGTAATTGGAAATTGTACGGTGCGGGTATCGGTTTTGGCATCCTTATGGATGACCTTGGTATCGATGATTTTGCCTTTGTAATCTACTTTAAACCCGGTTGTCCATTCGCTATGATTCAGCTTAATTTGCATGGTCATATGACCTTTTTTCACATACAACTTAGCTGGTTTTTCAAAATAATCATTAGCCATGGACACCGAGTCATTTTCTGCCTTGAGGATATTGTATTTGAGCGTGTATGTACCATCCGCCAATTTTGGAGAAGCCGTAGCGGCTCCTACAGATGACGAAGTTGGCCAAAAGCTCAGCACACTCACCAGCAGAAACACAGCAATAATTGCAGAATACCCCTTCTTCATTTTGACAGCAGTCCCTCCCCACGAGAATAAACTAATTGATTATCATTCTCAATTGGTAATTTAAAAAAAATAGCTCTTTTCGAGCTTGTCTCCCCACCTCTCTATTCCATAATTTCGCAAAATAAAGTAAACCCATCACCAATATATCTTACACTTTTCGAAAATGTCAATATGTATTTGCGTGTACGAAATCCCTTGATATATGCTATTTTTTAAGAAAAATTTGTAGTTCCTTCTTCTTTAATTCGAATATATCCCTTTTATTTTTAGTTCAAAATTTATTTAAAAATTTTGTTTTTTTAATTGACATTGCCCAGTGATATTCATTATCATTCTCTTATATATAATTGAAAATGATTATCATTATTGTTTAACTCGAAAATTGCAGGAGGAATAACATGAAATCTTATATGTTGTGGTCGTCCGCAGTGCTTTTATTGGCAGTTACCGGATGTAGTAATGGTGCCCCGACCACAGATCATAAACCAACCAGTGCCTCCGTATCTGCCACTTCTGGCACGACAAGCAGTGCAGCCATCCAAGTTACTGATTTTTCAAAACGGACGTTGGCGTTTCAAAAGGTTCCTCAACATATCGTTGCGCTCAGCAATGGCGATCTGGATATTATATACGCATTGGGCGGGACAGCCGTAGGAAGACCCAACTCCAATGGACCTGTCGTCGTACCTGCTGCTGAGAACGTTCAGCAAATAGGCTCCACTCATGAAGTAGATTTGGAGAAAATTACGATGCTCAAACCGGATGTCGTGCTAGGCAATTATCCTATGAATGAAAAAGACATTCCAGCCATTGAAGGAGTAGGTTCACAGCTGCTGCTGACTAGTGCCAATTCAGTTCAGGATATCCAGACACAAATTACACTGTTCGGACAATTACTACAAAAGCAAGCCGGGGCCGTAAAGCTGAACCAGCAAATTGACCAACAAGTAACCAAGCTACAAAAGGAAACCGCTTCTGCCTCCAAACCGAAGGTATTGCTCGTCTACGGAGCCCCGGCTACGTACATGGCGGCACTACCGAATTCACTGAGTGGAAACATTCTGGAAGCTGCGGGTGGCTCTAACATCGCCGCTGATTTTCCGGGCCTGCAAAATTTCCCACAATATGCGCAGCTGAACACAGAACGCATCATACAGGCTGACCCTGACTACATCTTCATCATGACTCATGGCAATACAGAAGATGTTAAAACTGCATTTATAAAGGAAATGCAGGAAAATGCAGCTTGGAACGGAATCCGAGCAGTCAAAAACAATCAGGTCGAGGTTTTACCTTCAGATCTGTTCGGTACGAATCCGGGCACACGGGTCACTAAAGCGCTGGATTTGATGCATCAAAAGCTGTATCCGGCGAAATAGGCGATGGCAATGAACAAACTACAGCGCGCCAGAAGACGCACCATCGCCTGGATTACCCTTCCGATTCTACTGCTGACCGTCTCTGTGTACGGTCTGGCCTACGGTTCGGTGTCGATTCCACTTCAAGAAATCAATCATGTTTTGCTACATAATGATGAATCTACATATCGCACGATCCTGATGGATCTCCGGCTACCCAGAGTATTAGTAGGTTTACTGGTAGGAGCTTGTCTTGCAGCTTCCGGAGCCCTTCTTCAAGGTGTCATGAAAAATCCATTGGCTGACCCTGGCATTATTGGTGTATCGGCTGGAGGTGGACTGGCCGCCGTCATTACGATGGTGATGCTTCCCCAGCTTAGCTACCTTCTTCCGATAACCGCCTTTTTGGGAGCCTTTCTGAGCGCAATCGTCATTTATCTGCTGGCTTGGGACCGAGGGGCGTCGCCTGTCAAAATTGTGCTGGCTGGCGTTGCGATCAATGCGCTGCTGGGCGCACTCACCAACGGCGTAATGGTCATGTTCAGCGACCGCGTACAGGCCGTTCTTCCTTGGCTATCCGGCGGATTAAACGGAAGAAGCTGGCATCATCTGGAGTT
This sequence comes from Paenibacillus peoriae, assembly GCF_022531965.1. Lineage (GTDB taxonomy): Bacteria > Bacillota > Bacilli > Paenibacillales > Paenibacillaceae > Paenibacillus > Paenibacillus polymyxa_D. The sequence goes on from NZ_CP092831.1 coordinate 4,831,018, forward strand.
CATGGCGCCTTACGCCATCATTGGATTAATCGCCTCTTTCTTTGCGATTAAACCTGCTAATTTACTGCTACTGGGCGACGATTCAGCACAGCTGCTGGGCCAGCGAGTAGAGCTTCAACGTATGCTCATTATCCTGCTTTCTGCCCTGCTGGCCGGTACAGCAGTCAGTGTAGCCGGGTTGATCGGCTTTGTAGGACTGGTCGTTCCCCATGTCATACGGCTGCTAATCGGGGAAGATTATCGTTTCCTCCTTCCCCTTTCCATTGTGGGCGGCGGAACGCTGGTTGTTCTCGCAGATACGGTGGCGCGATCCTGGTTTGACCCGATTGAACTGCCTGTAGGTATTTTGCTGGCCGTCATTGGGGCACCGTTCTTCTTAATCTTACTCAAGAAACGGGGGAATTTCGGATGACAGCCATTCAGGGTGAGCATATCTCCTTACAACGTGGGTATTTCAAGCTGGTCGATGTGAATATCACCTTGCCTGCTGGTCAGCTCACCGCGATCGTCGGGCCGAACGGTTCAGGCAAATCCACGCTTTTGCGGATTATGACCCGGTTGCTCAAGCAGGATCAGGGTCAGGTTTCCGTATTGGGCAAGCCCGTGCAGGAATACAAGCGGCGTGATTTTGCCCAGACGATTACAATGCTACCGCAAATGAAGGATATGCTGCCGTTATTGACGGTCCGCGAGCTGGTCGCTTACGGAAGATCTCCTCATGCCAAGGGCTTGAAGGTACGCTATACCGGACAGGACCAGCAAATCGTGGACCATGTCATGAAGATCACGGGTATCCAGCCCTATGCGGATCGGATGTTCCATACTCTATCGGGAGGTGAACAACAAAAAGCGCGAATTGCAATGGCCTTGGCCCAACAAACGGGTATTCTTTTGCTCGATGAACCGACCACTTTTCTGGATATCGCCCACCAATTTGAAGTTATGGATATGCTGCGGCGTATCAATCACGAGTCCGGCTTGACGATTGTTATGGTACTACATGATTTGCAGCAAGCTGCGGCCTATTGTCATCATATGATTGCGCTTAAAAAGGGACGAATCACCGTTGCCGGCGAACCCCATGAGATTTTGACGTCTGCTTTTCTTCGCGACATTTATGAAATGAACGCTACCATCAAATTTGAGGATGGCTATCCGGTTATTATACCGACCATACCACATCATTCAGGAGGAATTTAATATGGTTATCGTAACAAATACATCTAAAATCACACCGGGCAATGCACATCTACTCATCGAAAGATTTAACAAAGAAGGAAAAGTTGAAAAAATGGAAGGCTTTCTCGGTCTGGAAGTGCTGCTGACTGAAAACACGGAGGATTATGAGGAAGTAACGATCAGTACACGATGGAAAGAAAAAGAGAACTTCCAAGGCTGGACGAAAAGCGAAGCTTTCCGCGAATCCCATAGCCATCGTCAAATTCCGGACTATATTATTGAAAATAAAATCACGTTCTATGAAGTTAAAATCGTTCGTCATCCCATCGCCAACAGCGATTCCTCTTTGGCAAGTGATTCCGAAGCAGTTTAACCCTGCATTATAGCTAAAAACCAAAAAAGGCGGCTCGGCAGGCAAAGTTAATTGTCTGCCGAGCCGCTTTGTTTATCAGGATTTTGCAAAATCCTCTTATATAAGGATGATGTCGAATCTCTCAGATTGTAGTTGAACAGCGACGTCCAATTTTCAGCGTCTCTCCGTGCCCTAGAACATGAATGCGTTCCTTCGCAATACCCATACGCTCACGCTCCGCTTCGAGACGATCCAGCGCCTCTCTTGGCGTATCATCCGCTAGTTTGAAGGCTCCGTAGTGCATCGGAATCATCTGATCTGCGCCGCAATCTACAAACCCTTGCAATGCCTCCTCCGGTGTCACGTGCTGCGAGGTCATGAACCATTCCGGTTCATACGCGCCAATCGGCATAAAGGTCAGGTCAATGGCAAAGCGCTCGCCAATCTCCTTAAACCCACGAAAATATCCAGTGTCTCCCACAAAATACAACGTCGGTGTATGCTCTGAATCTGTATTCGAATGAGGATGAGATTCCGTGACGGACGTGGCAGAGCCAATCACCTGCTGTTCACTTTGCAGAACGTATCCACCCCAATGCGAAGTGTTCGTATCAAACGGCGTGCGTCGTGTCCAATGCTGGGCTGGAACAAATGTAAATCGTACCCCTCCTACCGTAAAATGCTCCCACCATTGCAGCTCATGACAGTTACGAAAACCTTTGCGGATCATTTTTGCCTTTAACCCTGTGGGTACAAGCATCAGCGTATTTGCACGATATAATTTCCGTAAGGATTCTAAATGTAAATGATCATAGTGTGAATGAGACAGCAGAATGATGTCTAGTGGTGGTACATCCTGGATGCGAATGCCGGGCGGGGCCAACCTTTTATCAAAAGCCATACGCTCTGCCCACACCGGATCGGTGATGATATTCAGCCCAAGATACTGGATGAAAAAGGTGGAATGTCCCACCCAGGTGGCTGTCGCCATCTCCCGATTGCTATGCAGAAACTCCAGCTCCGGGGGATGGTTTGGCACAACGAACGTATAATCCTTTATTTTGCTGCGTCGCTCTTGCCGCCATTGTCTGAATTGCTTGATGGTTTTATCGGTATTTACATGATCCATATTGTTAAAGCGAACTTTGGGCATGATGCAGCTCCCTCCCTGATGAACCCGTTCTCCAAAAAACGCAGCGGTTCAATTTAACTATATATTGTCATTCGAGTGTGAACATAAAATGATGCAACATCCTGATCTATGTAAAGTATAATTCAATCACGTCTGTAAAGGAAATTCTGCGATAATACAGCAAAAACAGACCTCCCGGATCAATCAGGAAGGCCTGTTCCACCTGTTGTTGTCAATCTTGTGGATTTTTAAAGCGTGCCGAATAAATAAACAAAAACACAATCGCCACGACGATAATGATAGGTGACTCATACATAATCGTAAAATGCTCGAAAGCAGCCACTCTAACTCACCCTTTCTTCCCTTCATGTCCGCGCACATATTTTGCATCGAACAGAAACAATCTTAATATCAGGATCAGCGAAGGGATCAGCACCAGCAGACCCGCAACAAACGCCGTAATCAACGCATACGCCATCGTAGAATTTGTAAAGCTGTCGTAGACATTAATGTAGGGATACAGAACATACGGGAGATGCGAGCGGCCGTAGCCATACCAGGCAAATGCAAATTGCAGCATCACCAATATGAACGAAACCCCTAGATGCCGCCGCTGCCATACCAGATAAACTGCTCCCGCAAAGCATATGAAGGATGCGACAAACATCCAGGCTATGTTCAGCATATTGGTAAAATGATCTGGATTTTGTTTGTTAATCTGAAAAAATGCGAGCAGACTCGCAACAATCGTTGGACCGCTCCAAAGCAGTGCATATCCTCGTACGATTTCAAAAGCGACCTTGTCTCCTGCCCTTTTGGCATAATAGGCCAAAAACATCGCCGAGATATACAGTACGCTTACCAACGCCAGAAAAATAACCGCCCACGTGTAGGGATTGCTTAATAGCTGCCCCCATTGCAGGTGCACACCTGTACTGTTCTCCACAATAATGCCGCCTTCCGATATAGCGAGGACCGTCGACAGTGCTGCCGGAATCAGTAACCCTGTCGCACCGTACAACGCCATGTAGACGATATTATTGGTGCCGGAATGCCCATACGTATTGTATGCATAATACACTCCCCGGATGGCGAGAAGTACAATCGCAATACTGCCGGGAACGAGTAACGCCGTACCATAGTAATATGCCGCATCCGGGAAGAACCCGTTTAATCCCACCACAAAAAAGATGAGAAATACGTTTGTTACCTCCCACACCGGGGATAGATACCGTTGAATAATATTGTGGATTTTGTTCTGGTGGCCTGTTAACACACTGTAAAAGCTGAAAAACCCTGCACCAAAATCAATAGATGCTATAAGCAAATATCCGAACAGGAACGTCCACAAAATGGCGATGCCTACAATTTCATAGCTCACTTACCATCAGCCCCTTCCAGGCCGAGCTGTCTTATCTCTTCCACCGCATCCTTATTGCGAAATAGCTTGCTGAGTACCTTAATGGCCGAGAAGCACAACACCAGATACAAAATAACAAACAACACCAGCATCCACCCAACACTCGTAGAAGTGGTTGCTGCTTCGGACACCTTCATATATCCGCGTAAAATCCACGGCTGTCTACCGACCTCCGCGAACATCCATCCGAGCTCAATAGCTACCATCGCCATTGGCCCCACCAGAATGAGCGCCAACAGCAGCCATCTGGGGTATGGTTTGCGACCTGGCAAACGCTTGCGGATCAGATACAACAGCGGAATGACGAGAATCAGCACCCCTGTGGTGATTTTGAGGTCAAACATATAATGGATAGACAGGGGCGGACGCTCATCTACGGGATAATCATTTAATCCCTTGACCTCCGTACTGGGCAGGTTCCCGGCCAACACACTAAGTGCATAAGGCACTTTCAGGGCATATTTGATTTCACCGTTCTTATCCATGTATCCGCCATATACGAAGGGCGCGTGCGTCATCGTATCAAAATGCCATTCGGCGGCGGCCAGCTTCTCCGGCTGATATTTGGCCAGAAATTTACCGGATGCATCTCCAATCATCACTGTACTGATGGCAAACACAATGGTACAGGTGGCAGTGAGCTTCAGCGCCTTTTTAAAATAAGCGTGATTACGTCCCCGCAGCATACTGTAAGCAGCCAGTCCCATCAGCGCCCCAGCGCTCAATGTATACGAGGAAGCCAGTACATGAGAAACTTTGGTCGGCGTAGCCGGATTTAGCATGGCCTCGATGGGATGAATATTTGTCATGACTCCATTTTTGAGTGTAAAGCCTTGAGGTTGGTTCATGAACGAGTTCACAGTCGTAATAAAAACCGCTGATGCAGATGAGGCAATCGCTACCGGGATGAGCAGCATCAGGTGAAAATATTTGCTTTTAAACCGATCCCAAGTATACAAATAGATGCCCAGGAATATAGCTTCGATGAAAAAAGCAAACGTCTCCAAAAACAGGGGCAGTGCAATCGCTTGTCCAGCCACCCGCATAAAGGTGGGCCAAAGCAAGCTGAGCTGCAAACCAATGGCGGTACCTGTAACGACACCCACGGCAACGGTAATGACAAACCCTCGCGCCCACCGTCGGGCCAGCAGGGTATAATGCGGATCACCAGTTCGCAGCCCGCGCCATTCTGCTAGTGCAATCATTAAGGGTACGCCGACGCCGATAGATGCAAATACGATATGAACAAACAGGGTAATTCCGGTCAGCATCCGGCTTAGTAATACAGGGTCCAGTGAAGACAAATGGGTTTCACTCCTTCATTTCACATTTTAAACATCGCGGATCACTCTGGATTACCAACTAAGGAGTCAAGCGAGCTATGCTTTTAATTACGGCATATAGCATAATGGCCGCAATTACTATACATACAATAATGAGCGTTCTTTCCTGCTTGCGGAACATAGGAACGCCTCCTTCACTTATCTATTGGCGCATTTTGGTAACCTATTCACAGTTTGGTTCATTCTGTCGAGTTTTAACCCTGCTTCTGCATTGAATGTAGCAGTATTTCTTTTTAGATATTGTTTTATGCATTTCAATACGCTATATTGATATATAGTTAGATAACCTAATTATATGAAAAGAGTGAATGTATGCCACCAAAACAAAGTATGCGGGACACCGTCCAGCAACCTCTTCCCCGTCTGGGTCCAGAACCTTATCTGGAGCTAATGGATCAAACTGCTCTTGCAGAAACGAATCGACAACTCGCCCGTATTGGTCTCTTCTTGCTATGGACGGGTGATAATACGCTCGACGCAATAGATTTGGATCTAGCTGCTTATGGCCTGACAGAGAGTAAGCTAGATTTATTGTTGCTGTTGACACTACACCAATCCCAGGCTCAGATGAGCCCTTCAATGATTGCCGACCGTCTGGGAATTCGTCGTGCATCTGTTACATCTCTCCTAGACTGGACAGAGCAACGAGGCTGGATTATCAGAGAACATAATTCCTCAGATCGACGCAAAATTCATGTGCGCATTACAGAAGGGGGATCTCATCTTGTACAGCAAGTGCTTCCTGTATTTTGGTCTTCCTGTGCTTCTCTAGCGAGTATTTTGGAGCCTGAGGAGCAGGTCGTTTTTTCGCGGATTATAGAAAAAATCCATCATCATATGGAAAACAGATTGGGGGTGGGCAGATAAATTTTTTTTAAACATATAATTAGGTTACCTAATATATTTAATTTCGTGTATTACCAAGCCACTTATTTTATGATCAAGGAGTGTTCAATTGATGAGTAAATTACGAACCAATCATACCGTTATACAGAAAGAAAATGTGGCTCTCCCTTATGCATGGATGACTGTAATCCTATGCTGGTCAGCGGTTGCCGTTATGTCCAGCCTGTATGTGACGATCCCTTTGGTCCCTCTTTTTGCTAAAGTGTTTGGAAAAACGCTTGCCGAAGCAGCCCTACCGGGCAGTATCTTTTCCTTAGGCTTTGCGGCGGGATGTCTTGTTTATGGTGGATTGTCTAACCGCTTTGGACGAAAGCAGGTTATCGTTGCCGGACTGCTCGCATTGACGATCCTTTCGTTATCCCTCAGCTTAACCAATCAGTATTCTGTATTAGTTGTGTTGCGCTTGCTTCAGGGTTTGGCGGCAGCCACCTTTTCCCCTGTTGCTCTCGCATACGCCGTAGATATGTTTCCAACCGAAAAACGGGTAACGGCTATCGGCTTTATCAGCACTGGTTTTCTAGTGGCAGGTATTGCTGGACAGGTATTTAGTATTATCATCAGCGAACAAATAGGATGGAATATGGTATTTCGAATGCTAGGTGTTTTGTACGCAATCACCTTCCTGATCGTTCTTTTTTTCCTGCCTAAAGCTCCCTCCCCTCAACGAGGGGTTCGCATTTGGGCAGCCTTCGGTCAGTTGGGGACTGTTCTGCGCTCGTATCCTTTATGGTTAAGCTACACGGTTGCTTTTGTTCTCCTGATGTCCTTTGTGAGCATGTATACGGTTTTGGGTAACTATCTTGGCGGCCCTGAATTTGGCCTGAATAGCCGACAGATGCTTTATGTCAGATCCGCTGGTATCATCGGCATGCTCCTTTCACCATTCGCAGGAAAGCTAGCCCAGAAATACGGTGTGCACCTTATATTACGTACAGCTCTTATTCTTTCCATTCTGAGTTTGGCGCTGATGGGAATGACACACTCTCTTATGACTATCGTGGTGTTGAGTGTATGCTTTGTCAGCGGCATTGCCCTGAGTGTTCCTTCACTCATAGCAATCGTCGGCCAGCTCGGCGGTGCAGCGAGAGCTATAGCTGTCTCACTATATACCTTCATCCTGTTTGCCGGTACAAGTCTAGCTCCTATGCTCTCCATTCGTTTGATGGGGAATGGCGGCAATCAGATGACTACATTTATGCTGCTGGCGGCAGTTCTGTCTGTGGGATTTATCGCCTCCCTGCGCATTCGGATGGTGCTTCCCATCGCCCCCAGATTTCTAGAATAAAGCCTATGATTAGGGTAGAAATCCGGGGACAAAAGCGACCGCTACGCTTGTACAGCACCATTCCGCCTACTCCGTTTCATGTTAATTTTTCGAGTTCGGCTTATATAGCATCCTGTTTTTATTAAAAAAACCTCCATATTCATCAGCCATGTTTATATGAATCATCGTGATATATGTCATTGCATTTTCCTGTGAAACGCGAACTTCTCTTTGGAGACATTCGCAGAATGAGTTACAATACAGATAAGCTATATATGGAGAACTTTTGAACAGGAGGCTGTACTGAGCTATGAAAATAACATCTATCGAGCCAACTCCCAGTCCGAACACCATGATGCTGCATCTGGATGAGCGACTGGAAGCGGGTATCCGCAGAACATATACACGAGACAATGAGCGTTCCGCTCCCCCATTTATCCGGCGCATGCTGGGCATTGAAGGGGTCAAAAGCGTGTTTCACACAACCGACTTCGTAGCCCTTGACCGCAAAGGGAATGCAGATTGGTCTACCATTCTGGGTCAAGTCCGAGATCAGCTAGGCGAGGAAGGCGCTGACGCCAATTGGGATTTGCCAGAGGAAACCTCTGGAGAAGCGTTTGGCGAGGCACAGGTTTTTGTGCAATTTTTTCGCGGCCTTCCTATGCAAATTCGAGTCAAGGCAGGGCAGCAGGAGGAACGAATCTCCTTGTCCGACCGCTTTGTGCAAGCCGTTACCCGTGTAGCGAGCGCAACGCTGATTAAGGAACGCAAGCTGAGTGATTACGGCGTCCGCTATGGTGAACTGCCGGACATTGCACGTGAGGTTGAGCAGGAACTGGAGGCAGCCTTTCCACAAGAGCGGCTGGAGCAGATTATCCAACAAGCGATTGCCCACGGCGCAAACAACAGCGAATTCGTGGAGGAACGCCGCGAGTGGAGCGATGCCGAGCTGGAGCAGGCCCTGCAACACGAAGATTGGCGTACACGCTACGCTGCGCTGGATCGGCTGGACCCGACGCCCGAGCATTTGCCGCTTATTCGGCAAGCGCTGCATGACGACAAAATGCAGCTGCGGCGACTGGGCGTCGTCTATCTGGGCGATATTCGCTCACCGGAGGCGATGGAACTGCTAGCCGAGACGCTGCGCGATCCTTCAGCGGCAGTACGCCGCACCGCAGGCGACACGTTGTCGGACATCGGCGATCCGGTCGCTACCAGTGCAATGATCGGAGCCCTGTCGGATAGCAGCAAGTTGGTGCGCTGGCGGGCGGCACGTTTTTTATACGAGGTGGGAACCGAGGATGCGCGTGATGCGTTGGAGAAGGCGGTCGATGATCCCGAATTCGAGGTCAGTCTACAGGCTAAAATGGCGCTGGAACGCATCGAATCAGGCGAACAAGCCGCGGGCACAGTTTGGCAGCAGATGGCCAAGCGGAACTCTTAATTTAAGATTCTACGAGTGATTTTCAAAAAATTGTCGATTGTCAGAAGATGTACAGGTACGATATACTGTAATTCGCTATACAATAAAATATCATGTCATACACCTCATCAACCCTGTTTTATGATGAGGTAGAGGTCGCGGATGTAATCGGTACACCGGAGGAGACGATAAGAGCCGTCTGAGATTCCAGTGGAAAGGTACACCCGCCGAAGTATGCGGAGCTGACTCTTTGTAAATACTCCGAATGCTGGGGCTGCTAACCGAAAGGAGCAGAACTGTCACACGCTGTCCTAACACAGACACGTGTGTTGAGCTATCTTGTTATAGAAGAAGGTATGGTGCGGAATGCATAGACAAAACCGCAGGCGTATTCCCTGCGGTTTTTTGATTTATATACTCCCCCTCCTTCTAGCTCTTGCCCTGACATGAAATACAATTTCATGAAGGAGTGTTTGAACGTGCAACACAGAGCAACATCTGACGGAACCTTGCGTAAAAGTCTCAAAGCCCGCCATATGACGATGATCGCCCTCGGCGGTTCTATCGGAACAGGTCTGTTCCTCGCCAGTGGAGGCGCAGTTGCCGAAGCTGGACCCGGTGGTGCCCTGCTGGCTTATGCAGCAGTTGGCCTCATGGTCTACTTCCTTATGACCAGCCTCGGTGAGTTGGCTACATTTATGCCTGAATCCGGCTCTTTTAACACCTATGCAGGTCGCTTCGTCGATCCGGCTTTTGGTTTCGCCATGGGCTGGAACTTCTGGTACAACTGGGCGGTGACGATTGCTGCCGAATTGGCAGCAGCGACCGTGCTGATCAAATACTGGTTCCCGGAAAGTCACTCTGCCTGGTGGAGTCTGTTATTCCTGGCCGTAATCTTCGCACTGAACGCGTTGACCGTCAAAGGCTACGGTGAGTCTGAATACTGGTTCGCCATGATTAAAATTGTGACTGTGGTCATCTTTTTGACTGTAGGTGTGCTGATGATCTTCGGCATTATGGGTGGTCCTGCGGTCGGCTTTGCCAACTTCACGGTAGGAGACGCCCCGTTCCATGGTGGATTCTTTGCTGTACTGGGTGTATTCATGGCAGCGGGCTTTTCCTTTCAGGGAACGGAGCTGATTGGGGTAGCCGCAGGAGAGAGCGAAAATCCGCGTGAAAATGTGCCGCGCGCCATCCGTCAAATCTTTTGGCGCATCCTGTTCTTTTATATTCTCGCAATTCTCGTGATTGGATTGATCATTCCGTACACCAATCCGAATCTGCTGCGGGGAGATATCAGTGATATCGGGGTCAGCCCGTTCACGCTCGTATTTGAAAAAGCAGGGCTTGCGATTGCTGCCTCTGTTATGAACGCCGTTATTTTGACTTCCGTATTGTCGGCAGGTAACTCGGGTATGTACGCGGCCACTCGGGTACTGTACGCTTTGGCACGAGAAGGTAAAGCCCCGCGTTTCCTCGGACGTATCAATAGACGCGGCATTCCTATGAACGCGCTGCTGATCACGACCGCTGTCGGTATGCTAGCCTTTCTCGCCTCCCTGTATGGAGACGGTGTAGTCTATAACTGGCTGCTGAATGCTTCTGGAATGTGCGGATTTATTACGTGGGTCGGAATTGCAGTCAGCCATTATCGTTTCCGCCGTGCCTTTAATGCACAGGGTCACAGTCTGAGTGAGCTTCCATACAAAGCCCGTTGGTTCCCATTTGGCCCGTTGTTCGCCTTCGCTCTGTGTATCATTGTCATTATCGGGCAAGGGGCGGATGCCTTCACCGGACAGGAGATTGACTGGAAAACGATGATCGCTACGTACATGAGTGTGCCGCTATTCCTTCTGCTGTGGCTCGGCTACAAATGGACCAAACGTACTAAAATCGTGCCATTAAAAGAATGTGATTTGAGCCCGGATGCTTCTTCGGATAAATAATAGAAGACATTAAAAAAAGCCCGTCTCCACATATCAGGGAGAACACGCTGGTAAACCTGGTCCAAGACTGTTTATCCGCATGTTCACCTGTATATGCCCGGAGACGGGCCTTTTCTTTTTCTTTTTCTGTTTATTTGGAAGAAGCAGCTACTTCAGCTGATAAAGACATAGATAAGGCACGACGACTAAAAATACCGTATATGACAGCAATCAGCGTCAACCCTGCTGAAAACAAGTACAAATTAACGATACCCAAATGATCTGCAATCCAGCCCATTAAAAGCAGCGAAATACAAAACGTTAGGCTTGTCAGCGTAGCCTGGGCGGACAGCACCTTAGGCAAATCATGTACAGACACACTCATTTGCATCATCGTACGGCGGGATACGACGGACATTTCCGCAGGTAGTCCCATCAACAGCACGATAAGCAGCGTTAGTGGCGGTAATGTGTTCAGTGCATACCAAGCTGTCAGCAGCCCATAACCTGCCATCCCCGCCAACATGGCGGGCAGCAGTCTGCGCTGCAAATACTTGACGCAGGCGAGGACCACGATACCGCCGCCAATCGCTCCTGCAAAATACGCTGCATTGATGTATCCCCACCATGCCTCACTTTTGTGCAAGACCTGCTGAGCGAAAGCAAGCGTGAACGCGCCTACCCAAACCGAACCCCCTAGAAGGTCAATCATATCCATAAAAATAAGAGCTTTCAGTCTGCGACTGGCTCCGATGAGGCTCCAGCCTTCACGAAGTATTTCCTTTTTACGCTTGGGAGGTAGTGTGGGGCTCTCAGATTCCGGGCCATATAGTGTATCTTCCAACTGTGCAGGAGGCAAGTCATGATGCCCTTGCCCGGGTTCAGTTAGAGCTTCGAAAACTGAGACATCTCCACCTCGCACCCTTGTTCCAGGTTGCAGCAAATAATGAGCTTTGCCCTCTAGTGGATCTCGAATCAGGCTGGTGAAGATCATGGCTATCATATATAATCCGCCAGCAACCAGTAGTGTTTTTTCCGAACCTAGCATGGCTACGAGCACACCACTAAGCCCCCACCCCGCTAATTGCACCGTCTGATCGCTGACCGATACCAGACTGTTTGCCCGCATAAGTCCTTCCCCGGACGCAAGGCGAGGAATCAGCGCATTACGCGCAGGCGTAGTCCATCCGTCCAGAAAGGACATGGCTGCCACCAACGTAAACACAATCACCCATATCGGCTCCGTGCCTGCTGACCACAAGTGGCCCAGCAGAACAGCAAAGAAAGCCAGTTGCCCGAACTGAGAAACGAATAAAATAAAAGGAAGCTGGAATCGGGCCAAAATGAGCGGTGCTAAAAAGCCGCTGATCATCTGTGCCCCCATTCGCAGCAACGGAACGAGCACCGAAGAGAAGATGGAGTCTGTTTCATGAAAAACCAAAGACACAAGTGCCATAATATAAAGAATGTCGGCCGCATTGGACATGGTCTGCGTGCCAAGCAAATAGGTAAAGGAACGCCTGTGCATATAAATAAAATACTCCTTTGTTAATGTAGCTTTTTACAGCAGATGATTAGGTCCATTTCAGGGTTACCCGAAGATTGCCGGTACTTCCAAGGTCCGTAATCTGATAAGAAATGGATTTTAAGCCGAGTTGATATAAGGACTGTAAATCCTCCTTGAGACTTCGCTCTGTTCCCTGATAGGCGAAGGTAAGCGTCGTCCCTCCCTTATTTACAATCTTACGCACCTGTTCCTTGATGTCGGCGGATGATTTAACCAGACCCTTACCATCTTGCAGCGGATATTCGAGGGTATTGTACAGTTTTTGATACACAGCAGCCTTTGATCCTCCGGCAGCTACCAGTGCTGATAAGGTTTCCCGATACGATGTATTCGCCTGAGGATACGGTTTCACCCATGAGTGATCCCGCCGCATTTCGGTATCCGTCAGCAGATAATATGAAGTGCTTACTTCGTTCGCGCGATCTGGGGTTGGATCATCCCATGTCGTATCCATGTGATACCATCGACCATCTAATAAAACAAGATTCCATGCATGCAGCTGTCCCCCTGCTCTACCTTCCACAATCCGATTCGTAATGCCTGCACGTTCCAGCATTTTATAGGCTAGCAGTGAATAACCCTGGCAGACCGTGCTTCCCGTTTTCAGGCCATCGTAGGCTGTGTACTTTTGCTGTGCTTCATCATACTTCAGGCGAACGACGATCCAATCATGGATGGCCTTCACCTTCTCATGATCCGTCATTCCCTTCGTAATAATATCCCCCAGCACCGCTTTAACTGTGCTATCCACATAAGCTGTCTGTTCCTTCGTCTCCCGGTAGCTTAAACGAATCGTAACCTGAGCGGAGGTCGTTGTGCCTGTATAGCTGAATGCGTAGCTTTTGATCGTATAATTCACATACGGATCGCTCTCCATGGCCTGTTGGATGGCCGTCTGTAATTGCTGTTTGAGACCGTTCACTCGCCCTTGATATGTAAAGGTCAGCGTTTCACTCCGCGTAGCCATTGCCTGTAAAAGCTTGTTCTGAAGCTGCTGCGATGATACCGATGGAGCCGGCTTGATCGACGCCGCATACACATTGCTGCCCCACTCCACAGCCTGCGGCAGCAACACAGCCAGCGCTGCACCCGCAACCAGACATTTTACAAGCCTAACCCCGATTTTTCTGTTCATACAGAGCGTTCCTGCCCTTCTTAGCATAGTTATAAACAGCTCTATCTTACCATAAAAACAGTTGCCCCAAACGCTCTAGTTTTGTCGGTTGCAGACGAGTAATGGGACAGTTAAAAAGACAGGTTGCGACACACATACTCGGCGATATAACAGATGGGAGCAAGGGGCAAACATGTCGTTCGCAGCGAATTTTATCACAGCAATCTAAGTATCCTCATGATATGGTACTGGCATCGGAAGTAAATGATATTGATTCTCATTCTAGATCAGAAAGGCTGAACACCATGCCAGAATGTATTTCACTTCTTCGTACGCCACTAGGTCAGACTGTGCGTTTGCAATCCCTTGACCCTCTTCATCCCTCATTGCGCCGCCGCTTGACAGACATGGGCATCAACGAAGGTTCCATCATACGCTTAAAAAAAATCAGTTTATTGGGCGGCCCGATCGTCATTGAATGCAACGGCCAACTGGTCGGCCTCCGTCAAAATCAAGTGAAACAACTGGAGGTCGTTCCGACATGGACATGATCGCTCTATTTGGCAATCCCAATACAGGAAAAACCTCATTATTCAACAAGCTGACTCGTACGTATGCAGAAGTAGGGAACTGGTCCGGCGTCACCGTGGAAAAGAAAACAGGGCTCCTGCGTGACAAGTCTGCCGTATTGGTGGATTTGCCAGGTGCCTACTCTTTACTCCCTCTTTCGCTGGATGAAGGTGTCGCAACCCGATATTTGCTGGAAGAGCCGCCTGCGGCCCTGATCAATATCGTGGATGCCTCCCAGCTCCAGCGTAATCTCTATCTGACCGTACAACTACTGGAATATGGCCGTCCCCTTGTACTTGGCTTAAACATGACTGACGTAGCTGATGCCACGGGTCTTCGCGTAAACAAGGAATTGTTGGCTGAACAATTGAACGTTCCCATCATTCCTATGGTGGCGCGCACAGGTAGTGGAAGTAAGCAAATGCTCGCATCTCTTCGAGAAGTAAGACATGCATCCAATACTTTTCAACTGGATTACGGCCCTGCCGTCGAAGCGGCTATTCATGATATTTGCAACTTACTGCCGGATGCATCTGTACCGCAACTCCGGTGGGCCGCACTGCAATGTCTGGAAAACAATCCTGTCGTCATGGAATGGATGACAGATGAGGTGCAGCGTGAACAAGTAACTGCGCGTATTCGCCATTGCGAAGAAGACCTGCTCAGTGAAGGCTGTGCCATCACGCCTGCTCAGCATATTCGTTCTGTACGAACAGCATGGATTGCTGATCTGTGTACCAAGGCACTCGACACCTCCAAGCTCAAGCCGCACAGCCTAACGGATAGGCTAGATGCACTATTAACTCACCGGTATCTGGGGATTCCGATCTTTTTGCTGCTGATGTACGCTACCTTCAAGTTCACCTTCGATTGGGCGGGTACGATCCTTTCAGATATGCTGGATGGATTTTTTTCAGGTGCACTCAGCAGTTGGATTTCTGAATTACTCGTTCACTTGAACGCGTCTGCCTTTACGCAAAGTCTAGTCGTGGACGGCATCGTGGCTGGAGTCGGGGGTGTGCTTGTTTTTCTGCCTCAAATTGCTATTTTATTTCTGATTATCTCGGTGATCGAAGACTCCGGGTATATGGCACGGGTCACGATACTCATGGATCGTCTGATGCAAGCCGTGGGCTTGAACGGGAAAAGCTTCATTCCCTTCATCATCGGATTTGGCTGCAATGTCCCTGCGATTATGGCAGCACGCACCATTGAACAGCCCAGAGAGCGTCTCATTACCACGTTGCTGGTGCCCTTTATGTCGTGTTCGGCCCGCCTGCCGGTATATGCGTTGTTTGCGGGTGTGTTTTTCCCAACACATGCGGCAAGCATCATCATGCTGATGTATGTGTTAGGAATCGTCGTTTCACTTATACTTGCCAAAATTTTTTCCAAAGTATCCATTTTGTCGGGTGAGCCCTCCCTCTTCATCGTGGAACTTCCTCCCTATCGAGTGCCGCAGGCTCTTACACTATTCCGCAGCACATGGGAGAAGGTTAAAGGCTTCGTCCGTAAAGCCGGAACCATTATTCTTGCAGGTTCCGTTGGCATCTGGCTCTTGTCCAATTTCGGTCCGCAGGGCTTCGGGGTAGAAATGGATGACAGCCTGCTTGCCACCGTTGGAGGTTGGTTCGCTCCATTACTAGCCCCTCTCGGTTTTGGCACCTGGCAAGCAGGGGCTTCCCTGCTCACAGGCTTTATGGCCAAGGAAGTTGTCGTATCAACGATGAATATTATTTACCACGTTCCTGATATGCAGGGACTTGAACTACAAGTCAGACATGCCTTTACACCGCTTGCCTCTCTTAGCTTTATGGTGTTCATTCTGTTGTATGTTCCGTGTCTGGCTACGGTAGCGGTCATTCGTAAAGAAACCCTTTCGTGGCGTTGGACCGCATTTTCTGTGATCTATCCTTTGGCCGTTGCATATATCATTGCCGTCTTGATCTATCAATGCGGCAGATTATTAGGTTGGGGTTAAAGTCAGGCCCTATAGTAAATAAAAGGAAGTGAATTCCATGATCAATATCATCATTTTATTGGCGATCCTCGGTTATAGTGCGTGGGTGCTGGTACGATTTTTGCGAAAAAGCCGTCAAGGCGCCTGTGCGGGGTGTTCGTCGAGCAAGTCATGTCCGGGTTGTGCAGCCAGCTCTATGCATGAAGATTATGCGAAAATCAAGAAAAGTATTTAATTCCAACTCATCATCACATGAAAAGCGGCTTCGGGGGTTTCTTACACCCGAAGCCGCTTCTTATTTACGCTTAAAGCTCACCGTATTCAGCGATACACTGCCAAATGCTCATTTAGCTCTCGCGTGTGCAAGTAAACTTCACGATACAGCTCGTATAGACCTTCATACTGTGCCACACGGTCCGGGTTCGGCGAATATCTCGCTGCTTCATGCAGAAATGCTTCAGCACACGCTTGCAGAGATTCAAACCAGCCACTACCATAAGCAGCCAGCATGGCCGCCCCCAAGGCAGGTCCCTGCTCGCTTTCCAGCTTGATGATATCCGCGTTAAAAATATCTGCCTGCATTTGCAGCCATGCCTCATTACGCGCACCGCCGCCGATGGAAATCACTTCATTCACCGTTTTGCCCGTCCCTCTAAGAATATCTATAGATTCCTTGAGCGAAAACGTTATTCCTTCCAGTACCGCTCGTGTAAAATGCGCAAGCTTATGTCCCGCATCCATCCCGATAAAGCTGCCTCGAATGGTTGCATCCGGATGAGGTGTACGTTCGCCAACGATATAAGGCGTGAACAGCAGCCCTTGGCTGCCCGGCTCAATAGAATTCACATCTGCCAATAGTGCATCAAAAGAATGCTCTGGTGCAAAGGTATCCTTAAACCAAGTCAAGCTGTATCCGGCCGCGAGCGTAACCCCCATAATATAATAAGCATCCTGCTCACTATGATTAAAAAAATGCGCCCGCCCCTGCACATCAATATCCTTGCGTTCCTCATAAGAAAGTACAACCCCTGAGGTGCCGATGCTGCATAGGGTGCGGCCTTCACTCAAAATGCCGGCACCAATCGCGCCACATGCGTTGTCCGCACCACCTGCAAAGACCTTCGTTTCAGGCGAAAGCCCGATCTGCTTCGCAATCTCCGGCAAGAGCGTACCCGTCTGATCAAAGGATTCCACCAGCGGCGGGAACAGCGACAACGGTAGATCAAACGCGGCAGCGATCTCTTCGCTCCACTGCTTGTTCGCAATATCCAGCAGCAGCGTGCCCGCCGCATCCGAATACTCCGTCGCCAGCTCTCCTGTCAGACAGTAGCGCACATAATCCTTGGGTAGCATAAAATGTGCCGCACGGGCCAGCACGTCTGGCTCATGCTCCTGCACCCACAGCAGCTTGGGCAGCGTGAAGCCTTCCAGCGCGCGATTACGTGCGATATTCAGCAGGTCCGACCCGAGCTGTTCTTCAATACGACGGCATTGTGCTGTCGTACGCGTGTCATTCCACAGAATAGCCGGACGAAGCACTTGGCCTTCCTTGTCAGTCAGCACAAGCCCGTGCATCTGTCCCGAAAAGCTAATACCGTCTACGGCATCTGTGCCGCCGATTCCGGCCTTCTCCACAAGCTGTTTCAGTGATGCTAACGTGCCACTGACCCAGTCCTCAGGATGCTGTTCGCTATATCCTGCCTTCGGCTGATGGAGCGGGTAAGACTGAGATGTTTCATAAGCCACCTGACCCTTGAGGTTAACCAGCACCGTTTTGACCGCGCTGGTACCCAAATCTACGCCGATGACATAGCGTTCCTGCTCCTGATTTAGCTTCTCCTGCATTGGAGTACCTCCTTCCCTGTTATCGTGCAGCTTTTATTACATATATAGAATTCTGGTATTAGTCAGCCAAAATGTATTGATTTAATCTTGCTTTCAGATATTCCTGGCGACCGGATACGTTTTTACGTGGTGTTTCGTTCGCCAGAGCATATTCAGCCAGAGAAGCAAGCGTTGCTTTTCCGGATACGATGTCTGCTCCAATACCTTCTTTAAAGCTGCTGTAGCGCTTCTCAATAAAGTCCTCAAACACACGATCCTCGATCAGTTTGGCAGCTACCTTCAACCCCTTCGCATACGTATCCATACCTGCGATGTGCGCGAGGAACAAGTCTTCTGGCTCAAACGATGCTCTGCGTACCTTGGCATCAAAGTTGATACCACCACGGCCCAAGCCTTCATTTTGCAGCACTTCATACATCGTCAGGGTCGCATCATACAGATCAACTGGGAATTCGTCCGTATCCCAGCCCAGCAGCAAATCTCCCTGATTTGCATCCAGTGATCCCAGCATGCCGTTAATCCGTGCTACACGCACTTCATGATCAAAAGTATGACCCGCCAAAGTGGCATGATTAGCTTCCAGATTAAGCTTGAAATGTTGATCCAGATCATATTTTTGCAGGAAAGCAATCGTCGTCGCTGCATCAAAATCATACTGATGCTTCGTTGGCTCCTTCGGTTTTGGCTCAATCAGGAACTGAGCGTCAAAGCCAATTTCACGCGCATAGTCTACGGCCATATGGAACATACGTCCCAAATTGTCCTGCTCCAGCTTCAAATCCGTGTTCAGCAGTGTTTCGTAGCCTTCACGGCCTCCCCAGAAAACATAGTTATCTGCGCCCAGACGTTTACCCACTTCTAATCCTTTTTTAATCTGAGCAGCTGCGTGTGCGTATACATCTGCATTGCAAGTCGAGGCAGCCCCATGCAAATAACGTGGATGGCTAAACATGTTCGCCGTGTTCCACAGCAATTTTTTCCCCGTAGCTTTCATATGTTCCTCAATCAGATCCACGATGGTATCCAGATTGCTGTAAAATTCCTTCAATGACGCGCCTTCTGGTGCAATATCCACATCGTGGAAAGCAAAGTAAGGTAAATTTAGCTTATCCAGCAGCTCAAAGGCAGCTTCCACACGAGCCTTCGCCAGATCCAGCCCAGTAAACTTGGACCATGGACGTTCCGCTGTTTCTACACCAAAAGGATCGGAGCCGCCTGCAACCAGTGTATGCCAATAGGCCATACTAAAACGCAAATGCTCCTCCATCGTTTTTCCCGCTACAATTTCCTGTGGATTATAAAATTTGAACGCAAAAGGATTGTCGGATTGCTTGCCCTCAAAGTTAATTTTAGATACCTGTTCGAAATAAGCCATTATAAGTTCCTCCTTTATAGTAAACGTTTACAAAAACGATTCTAGCACAGCCAAAAGACTTTGTCTATTGCTTAAACTAAGTTTGTTTTTATGATATAATATCAGGAATTACACCAACAGGAAGTGAATGAACCATGAATGTCACTGGCGATCAGGCGCTTGTCAAAAAGCTGAATAAATCCATTGTGCTGGAGCGTATTCGCCTTCATGCTCCGCTATCCCGGGCACAGTTATCCAGTCAAACTGGATTAAACAAGGCAACCGTTTCCAATCTGGTGGCAGAGCTCATTACCGATGGATTGGTGTATGAGACAGGATTAGGAGAATCCAGCGGTGGGCGTAAGCCTTTAATGCTGCTGTTCAATAGCCGTGCAGGCTTTGTACTCGGTATTGAGGTCAGCGTACAGTACATCAAGGGCGCTCTGACCGATCTGGCAGGTACCATTGAAACGGAGCTTACCTTTTCTCTAACCCAGCATGATCCCGCCTTTGTTATGGAACAGATTCGAAAGCTCGTTCAGGAGCTTATGCAGGTCACTCCTCCCTCCCCTCATGGTATTGTCGGCATTGGACTGGGGGTACCGGGTATGGTGGATGAGACCGGAACCGTGCTGTTCGCACCCAATCTGGGCTGGGAAGGGGTTCCGCTGCGGCAGCAGCTTGAGGCTGAGCTAGGTCTGCCCGTCGTAGTAGATAACGAAGCCAACGTCGGCGCGCAGGGCGAGTTGTACTATGGTATGAACGGCGATCACCGACAGCTGGTGCGGGATCTGGTCTACATCAGTGCAGGGTCTGGAATCGGGGCCGGGATTATCATTGACGGCAAACCGTATCAAGGAGCTTGGGGGTACGCCGGAGAGACGGGTCATATGACCATTGATTGGAACGGACGGCTCTGCTCCTGTGGTAGTCGCGGCTGCTGGGAGCTGTATGCTTCAGAGAAGGCGTATGCATCATCCACATTGAAACTGCCTGCACATAATACAGCGGAATTACTGCCGTTTGCTCAGCAAGGTGAAGCGAGTACATTAAGCGTCCTTGAAGATATTGGACGATATTTGGGTGTGGGTATTACCAGCATTGTGAACAGCCTTAACCCCGGGATGCTTATCATTGGCGGTCCACTGGCGGAAGCCAGACCTTGGTTGGAGCAAAGTATGCGTGAAGTGATTGACGAACGTGCCTTGCCCTATCACCGTCGGCAACTACAGATTCGTTTCTCCACGCTTGGCAGCCGTTCGACGATGCTAGGTGCCGCCTATGCGGCAACCGCTCCTTTTCTCGGGCGAGTACGTGTGTCCTTATAAGTAAAAAGGCACCCATTGCAGTATGTAGCTGCGATAGGAGCCTTTTCTTAACCATATAACGATCATAGGACCGTCGTCTGCTGTTAGGTTGGATTAAGCGTTCAACACTTTTTCAAACTTGGTTTTGTTCATACCGGAAATACGTTCTTCCCCGATCAAAGTCAATGGAACGGCACGAATGCCCATATCCCAAACCTCTTGAGCAAAAGCTTCATTGGTTTCAATGTTGCGTTCTTCGTACTCCACGCCTTTTTCACTCAAGTAGCTTTTTACTTGACGGCAATGCGGGCAGTTTGTAGATGTGTATACGATTGCTTTTTCCATGAATATCACCTCATCATTTATTTTGTTACATCATATTTATTCAAACTTGCGTGGATCATTACAGAGCCAGTGCGCTGTGCTCCAAGCTTTCGATGTACTTCTCGCTGTCCATAGCAGCCATGCAGCCACTTCCTGCTGCGGTAATTGCTTGTCTGTAGCGAGTATCCTGTACGTCACCACAAGCGAATACGCCAGGCACGTTTGTTTCGGAAGTCCCCGGATTTACGACGATATAACCGTTCGCATCCGTTGTAATTTGCCCCTCGAGGAAGCCTGTATTCGGATGATGACCAATCGCCACGAATACGCCGCTAACCGTAATAACTTCCTCTTCACCTGTTGCATTATTCAGCACTTTCAAGCCAGTGACTCCGTTCTCGTCCGCAATCACTTCTACAGGAGTACGATTAAGTGCCCATTCAATTTTGTTGTTCGCACGAGCACGATCCTGCATAATTTTGGAGGCGCGCATTTCTTCACGACGATGCACCAACGTTACTTTAGAGGCAAAACGAGTCAGGAAATTGGCTTCTTCCAATGCAGAGTCTCCGCCGCCGATGACAACAATTTCTTTGCCACGGAAAAAGAAGCCGTCGCATGTTGCGCAAGTGCTTACGCCACGTCCGATATTATCCTGTTCACCGAGAATACCCAGGTACTTGGCAGTCGCTCCTGTGGAAATAATCAGCGTATCGGTAACCAGTTCACCCAAACCCTCTACATCCAAAGTAAATGGACGAGCAGTTGTGTCTACTTTGTTTACCCAGCCTGTGCGGAATTCAGCGCCAAAACGCTCCGCTTGCTTACGCATATTATCCATCAAATCGGGTCCCATGATTCCTTCCGGAAAACCTGGGAAATTTTCAACTTCCGTAGTCGTAGTTAATTGTCCGCCTGGCTGTGGTCCTTCGATCACCAGTGGGCTCATGTTAGCGCGTGCCAGATAAATTGCAGCGGTCAAACCGGCAGGGCCGGTACCTATAATAATGGACTTGTACATATCTTGGTTCCTCCTAAAATATCATAAGTATTATATAACGAGTTTTCGGAACCGGGCGCTGGGCAACTGCATATACTCTAAAAGTAATTCCGCCAGAAGCTTATCCCAAAATGTGGACACCCGGATATTACAAAAACGAATCACTTGTTTTGTAGCTTTTTATGACTTAGACTGATTCTAAATCCTAATTTCATTATGCGGAAATAGCTGTAAACAGTCAAATGAAGTTTTCATGAAGCGAAGCTTAAAGATAAATCAGGTATGGAGGGATTATCCCGATTATGAATGACGTTTTTGTAGGTAGCTTTATTTCTGCCCTGTCCACTGGACTCGGCGCCGTGCCCATACTGTTTATGCGTAATATCACGCATCGGCTTCGCGATGTTCTGTTGGCTTATGCCGCAGGAATTATGACCTCTGCCTCCGTGTATAACCTCATTCCCGAAGCGATCCAGCATTCCAATTGGTTCGTGCTGACTGCGGGAATTCTGCTCGGCTGCCTCGTATTACTGGTGATGGAGATGTACATTCCCCATGCGGATTTGGAGGACCCAGATTCCAAGACCTTTCAACTGGAATCCAAATCTTTTCTCATCATCGCAGCTATTACATTGCACAATTTACCGGAAGGACTCTCTGTTGGGGTCAGCTATGCGAGTGAGACTCACAATCTCGGCAATCTGATCGCCTTCTCTATCGGCCTGCAAAATGCCCCGGAAGGCTTTATCGTAGCGTTGTTCCTTGTGAATCAAAACATCGGCCGTTTCAAGGCCTTGGGCATTGCTACCCTCACCGGAGCTGTGGAAATCATTACGAGTCTGATCGGCTTTTATTTGAGTAGCTGGGTGAACGGACTGGTACCTTACGGCCTTGCTTTTGCCGCCGGAGCCATGATGTTTATCGTCTACAAGGAACTGATTCCCGAGAGTCACGGGGATGGCAACCAGCGGATCGCCACATTCTCTTTTATTCTCGGCTTAATTACGATGATTGGGCTAACCGAATGGCTATAGCCGAGCAACACAAAAAGGCCGCCTTCTGCCTGTAATCCAGACAGATAAGCAGCCTTTTTGGCGTGTTCACATGGAGATACCTCATTTTTTTTGGTTCATGGAGCGCAATGCTTCACGATACTGCTCGTCCTCACTTTTGTGAGTCTCCTTCTCTCCATTGGATATTGGGGAATGTCTTTCCTTTTCTTCGTCCTTTTTGGCAAAACCACGTAAAGCCGCACGATAATCCTGATCTCCGTAAGCATCTTTAATATTCTCGCGATCTTTTTCCACCTTCTTATCCGTCTGGATATCAGGCACCTTGTGTTGTTCCTCCGCATGATGCTCTTCGACATCGATATCCTTAGGAGGCGTCTCTTGCGCAGGATCTATCCATTCACGCGCCTCGGGTTCCACCTGTTCAGGATAAGGACGTTTGCTTCTTTGCCGTGAGTCCTCTTCGGTAGAGCGAGTCTTGGAAGAGGACTTGCGCGTCATCTTCGTATTAAATACCAGCAAAAAAATAAAGGCAACCGCAGCTACTACGATAAAAGCAATGGTCATCGGTAGCCTCCTATTCTCTTTCAGCGCTACGGTACCGTCCCGCTATTTCAGCAACCCGTTTGCCCAAAGAGCGGCCTAGTGCAAGATCATTACCCGTTGGAAGATTAGGTGGTCCATTGGGGTCAGTCTCCACCGGACATGTTATCCCTACGCCGTAATAGGAGCCGTATAATGCATTTTCCGTAATATTGGCGGGCAGTCCTACAATAATCATGCCTTGATGAAGCATTGGAGTAATCAAATTCAGAAGTGTGGATTCCAATCCACCATGAACGGTAGCGGTTGTGCAAAACACAGCGCCGATTTTGTCCACCAGCTTGCCCTGCGCCCACAGATACCCCAGCTTATCAATCCAGCTTTTCAGACCGCTGCTGATCGTACCAAAATGCCCCGGACAACCCCATAGGATCGCATCCACACTCACTAGCTCATTCACATCGGCCTCATTTACATGCTTTAACAACACTTCCGTGTGCTCAAGGTGTGCTCCTTCTGCAATTGAGCGTGCGAGACGTTCGGTATGCCCATTTTCACTGTCATATACAATCATGATTCTGGTCGTCGTCATTATGCGCATCATCCTTTGTCAGCAAAATCATCCTTTTCGCATGCGCTCTTAACCTTGCCCAAAATCCATCTGAATATTATGAATCGTTTGACGCATACTTTGAAAATCCAAGAACTAGGGAGGCATGTTAACACATGAATTCACGCGCCATATTAGTCAACTTGCTAGTTATTATCATTATTCTGGCAGGAGGTGGAGCCGCCGCCTATTACTACAATCAATCCGCCAACTACATAAAAACCGATAATGCCCAAGTGAGTGGACAAGCGGTTACCGTTGCCTCTCCAGGCGCTGGCAAGCTCACAGGCTGGAATGCTGAAGTTGGTAAAACCTACACCGCTGGAAGCACACTGGGTAATGTAGAAGGAGGCGGAAGCCGAATTAGCGTTACGATTCCAACCGATGGTACCATCGTGCAGCAATCTGCGGTCAACAACTCAATTGTTGGGGCAGGCACGCCTTTAGCGAAGGCTTTTGATCTAAACAATTTATGGATTACCGCCAATATAGACGAAACGGCTGTACAGGATCTTCAAGTAGGACAAACCGTAGATGTATATATTGATGCTTACCCGGATACGTCCCTGAGCGGTAAACTCGAAAAGATCGGCCTGGCGACCGCATCGACTTTTTCACTACTGCCCACTTCCAACACCACTGCCAACTATACCAAGGTGACGCAGGTCGTGCCTGTCAATATTTCCATTCAAGGTTACAAGGGGCTGGGTATTATCCCGGGAATGAGTGCGACTATCAGAGTTCACAAGTAGGGGGCTGTCATGGATCAAAAAATGTCCGTCGGACGTATTCTGTCCGTGCTGCTGCTAGGCGCCTTCATTTCGATTTTGAATCAAACGCTGCTTAACGTGGCCATTCCACACTTAATGAATGATTTCAATGTGTCTGCCACAACCGTTCAATGGCTTTCCACCGGATATATGCTAACCAACGGGATTTTGATTCCTATCACTGCTTTTCTGATTGAGTCCTTCGGAACACGTGCGCTGTTCATCTCCGCGATGGGGTTATTTACTGCCGGGTCTGTCGTCTGTGCTGCCAGTACCGGCTTTGCGCCTATGCTGGTTGGACGTGTTATCCAGGCCAGCGGAGCAGGCATCATCATGCCTGTGGTGATGAACGTGTTCCTGACTGTGTTTCCTCCAGAAAAACGGGGCGCTGCCATGGGTACTATGGGAATCGCCATGATGTTTGCCCCGGCGATTGGACCAACTTTATCCGGCTATATTGTGGAGCATTACAGCTGGCGGCTGCTATTTTTACTTGTTATTCCGCTGGCGGTCATTGATATTCTGTTTGCCATACGCTGGCTCAAAAATGTATCCAAGCTAACGAAACCGAACTTTGACCTGCTGGGAACCGTCTTTTCCACCCTTGGGTTTGGCTTCCTGCTGTATGGCTTTAGTTCAGCTGGGGACAAAGGCTGGGGTAGCAATACAGTAATACTCACACTCGCTGCCGGGATTGTGTTTATTGTATTGTTTATCGTGCGCGAGCTGAACATGCTACAGCCGATGCTGGAGTTCCGTGTGTTTAAATATGATATTTTTACTGTATCAACCTTAGTCGGGGCTACCGTCAACATGACGATGTTTGGCGGTATGCTGCTGCTGCCAATCTATTTGCAAAATATACGCGGCTTTACACCGTTGCAATCCGGTCTGCTGCTGTTGCCGGGTGCACTGCTGATGGGTGTGATGTCACCCATATCAGGGGCAGTATTTGACCGTATAGGCGCAAGGCCGTTGGCGATCATTGGGCTGATCATTACGGCAGTCACGACATGGGAGTTCAGTCTGCTAACCGACGCCACCACCTACGGACATATTATGATCATCTATACGATTCGCAGCTTCGGAATGTCACTGCTGATGATGTCCGTCCAGACGGAAGGGCTAAACCAGTTGCCTCCCCATCTCGGTAGCCATGGTACAGCCATGTCCAATACAGTACGGCAAATTGCCGGGTCTATCGGTACCGCTTGGCTCATTACTGTAATGAGCAGCCGGACCACGATTCATGTAGCGGATTATGCGAATGTCGCTACCACCGCCAATGTTCCTTTAACCGAAGGGGTAGCACAGTTGGGACAAACCCTCGCGCAAACGGCGGGTATTTCAACAGAAAGTGGTTCATCGTTGGCGCTACAACAGGTGTACCGAAATGCTGTTACGGAATCGACGATCCATGGCATTAATGATGCCTTTATCATTGCTACAGGGATTGCGCTGGCAGGGCTATTGTTTTCTTTGTTCTTACGACGGTCTACGCCACGCCGAAGATAGACGTACAGCGTTGCGAGGCTGCAAAAGAAGGAGCATTCACCCCTTGAATTTTTAAGAGGATGAATGCTCCTTCTTGTGATTATTAGCCCTATGACCGTAATAAGCGCAGGCCATTCAAAATAACCAGTAATGTGCTACCTTCATGCCCAATAACCCCAAATGGCAGGGCTATATCTTGCACAAAGTTGCTGATCACAAGCAGCAAAATGACACTTACCGCAAAGATCATATTTTGTTTAACCACCCGCTGCGCCTTGCGGGCCAGTGCTACCGTCGGAGCAATCTCCTCGATTCCATCGTTCATCAGCACAACGTCTGCGACCTCCAGTGCGGCTCCGCTGCCATGCAT
This sequence comes from Paenibacillus peoriae, assembly GCF_022531965.1. Lineage (GTDB taxonomy): Bacteria > Bacillota > Bacilli > Paenibacillales > Paenibacillaceae > Paenibacillus > Paenibacillus polymyxa_D. The sequence goes on from NZ_CP092831.1 coordinate 4,857,800, forward strand.
CCCCATGCCTAGTCCTACGGTTGCCGCTGTCAACGCAGGAGCGTCGTTCACACCGTCGCCGACCATGACGACATGCCCGTACTGCTCCCGCAGCATGCGAATATGGCTGACTTTGTCCTCCGGCATTAAGCCAGCATACACGGCGTCAACTCCGGCCTGCGCCGCGATCACAGCGGCCGTTTCTGGACGGTCCCCGGTTAGCATGACAACCCGGATACCCTGCGCTTGCAGTCGTTTCACGGACTCTTGGGCCTGCGGACGCAGCTCGTCGCGTAGTGCCAGCATTCCGGCAATCCGATCATTCGCGAGGATGATGGATACGGTTTTGCCCTCAGCTTCCAGCCGGGCCCGACTCTCCATCCACTTTGGCTCTGCCAGAGAACCAGGTTCATCCAGTACATTTGTACGCCCAATTTTCCACTTCACCCCACCTATGATGCCTTCCATTCCCCATCCGGTGAGTGCCTGCACTTCTTCGGTTGGAAGAAGATCTCTCTGTCCCAAATCAGCTTCGGCTTTGGCTACAATCGCTCGCGCCAGTGGATGCAAAGAATAGCTTTCAATTGTGGCGACCATATGCAATAACTCATCGGCATCGTATTCTGCGGCGGTAATCCAATCCGTGACGACAGGTGACCCCATCGTTAACGTGCCTGTTTTGTCAAAAGCAACAACAGAAGTCAATGCCATATTCTCCACATGTGCACCACCTTTGAACAGGATGCCCCGTCGGGCACGGTTGGAAATGGCCGATAGCATTACTGGCATAATGGATGATACGAGCGCACAGGGGGAGGCCACGACGAGGAACACCATAGCCTTGTAAAACGCTGCTGCCCACGTCCAGCCTAATGCTATGGGTGCACCGGCAATGACGATCAGCGTGACAGCAACAACAATTCGAGCGTACACCGATTCGAACGTTTTAATAAAACGCTGGGAATCAGGAACTTCGGTCTGAGCCTCTTCCACCATACGAATGATTTTCGAAAATAAAGTGTTCTCTGAGGACTGACTAACCTCCACATATAGCACCCCTTCTCCATTAATGGTGCCCGCATATACCTCGTCACCTTCCACCTTATTTACCGGAATAGATTCACCGGTAATCGATGCCTGATTCACTGCCGAAACGCCCTTAGAGATTCGGCCGTCCGCCGGAATCAGTTCGCCCGGCTTCACCAGCAGCAGGTCGCCTGGCAACAGCTGCTCAATGCCGACCGTTTCGGTCCCCTCGCGAGACAAGCGCAAAGCCGTTTCCGGCTTCAACGCCATAAGCTCAGAAATATCCTTACTACTACGCTCGGTGGTATAGCTCTCCAGCGCACCGCTGAGTGCAAAAATAAAGATCAGCATGGCTCCTTCATTCCAATAGCCAATGGCCGCAGCTCCTAGGGAGGCAGCAATCATGAGCAGGTTAACATCCAGATCATGTTCTCGGATCAGTGTTTCGACTCCTTCCCTGGCTTTGGACCAGCCCCCAAGGGCATAGGACACCACATACAGAATGACCGATAGCCATTGCCACCAATGTGAGACTCCCCATGCCATCAACATCAGCAATCCACTACCTAGAGCAGCTTGCATCTCCTTGTTTTTCAGCATACTTTTAAGCTGAAATTGCGGCTTACGATTCGGACCGGGTCGTCCGCTGCCACTGTTTTTTGAAAGGGTTCGGTTAGAGGGAGACAATGTATCTTGTAATCGTTGAACAGCTTGCATCATGTCACGTTCCTTTCCATATTTTGTTCCTTGTACTAGCATCTCATTGAGAATGATATCCATTGTTAAGTGCCCTAAAATAGCACATGCTGCTTCGGGAAGCCCGAAGCAGCATGTTTAGCAAATGAGAATGATAATCATTTTTGCGTCTATACAATTATTTTGGTTTAGAGAAACTTTTGTTTTATTATATACCTTTTCTTTTCCACTTGTAAACCAGCAATGGTCTAAATAAAAAAAGATACCCGCGCAAACACCGCAGGTATCCTCCATATTTAGAGCATCCGATTCAGGATTTGCAAAAATCGATTCCAGTCGCTCCAAAGTGTAATATATAGACGAACTAGGCCATTTCGATCTATATTTTGTTCTTTGAAAATCGCTTATTGGATTTTTGCAAAATCCTCTATTACATGAATTCAGGTTATCTTCAGGCTAAAGGAAACTTCCACGCATGGTTGTGTGCAGCCCCAGAAGTGCGCTGACGATCTGCGGGCTGTTGCAGTCCCAAACGCGCAGCTGCAAGGCGTGCGGCGGGAACTGCTGTGTCCGGGCAAATGACCCCCGTCAGCTCATTCTCCCAGATCGAAATCCCATCCAGAGACTGGTTAATTTCATCTATTGCTACCCATAAAGGAAGCTCGGGCTTTACACGTCGAACAGCTTCCATTATGCATTTTATCGTATCACTAGTATTCTCATGACCATCGACACCGGGTGGAATCAACTGATCCTCAGTCCTAATATCATCGGATGGAGTTGGTATGACTTCTAAAATGACCGTATCGGCAAAACGTGTCAGATCTGCAGCTTGAGCCACCTGCTTGATATGTCGTGCACCCACTTTGGATATGTTATTGGGGTTGGCTGACTCCTCCGACCGTGCGGCTTCCTTGTTCCATGTTGGGCTTATGTTAGGCACCAAAGACGGGGCAACTGTCAAAAGCACGCCTACCCGATATGGAATGCACCGAAGACGTCCGCATAAGGTCTGCTCCGCAACGCCGTCAATCCAGTCTCGGGTTGCCCGGAATTCGTCCACGTCAGCCGGATTGCGTACCATAATCTCCAGCTTGGGTTCTCCCCCCTGCCGCACGCTCCGCAACGCCGCACGCAGTAATGCCTCCAGCTGCATATCTTGCAAGCTGCCAATACCCACTGCATTGTTCTGCTCCATTAGGGCAACAGTGAGTGGCGATCCGTTCAGAGACTCGAATAAGCCTTCATACTCTGTTTCCAGCAAGCTGATAATCCGGCGGGACAAATGCTCACACAATCCAGGCAGGCCAGATGCCTGGTTAAAGGTTTTGTACGTGTCAGATGCACGAGAGCCGGGAATAAGGATGGGGTCGGGCTCCCCGTCAGGGGCATGAATCGTCTGTCCAGACTCAGCTACGTCCAGATAGGCATAGCATAATTCCCCAACGCGGCCAGAGGCCTGTGACAAGGGGCCATGCAGAAGACTATAACCGTCGAAACTGCCTATTTCTGATGCTGTCTCTGTACTTATACGACTCATACTTGTAGGAGCATCGGCATAAATCCGTATGAAGGTACGTCTGTATTCATCGCTCCATTTTAGGAGTGTACCCATTGCTTGCCCAATATCGTTGCCGCTATTCAGCATCGTTTCCCCAAGTAATTCGGGATTCGCAGCCATCAAAGCCTCCGCTCGGCTGATTACGCCCTGCTCAGCTAAACCAACCAGCCAGCCCAACGGATCTTCCCCCTGCGTAGCAGATACTTCATGGCTGCCTGCCCTTAGCGTCTCCATAGCCAACCTCTGTGCAGCAGTCTCCATAACCGACTCTGGATCTTTGAGATCCCGGCTGTTTTTGCCGCCCAACAGCTCTGCGAATACATGCATCAGTTTAGCCTCCATGCTATTAATCCATCCTTTCTTCCGTCAGCAAGTTGGCACACACGAATTTGAGTACCCCTCCAAATAAGGAAAACGCTTACTCATAATGGAGCAACCGAATCTTACATGGGCCTTACTTGTAAAGCCCCTACCTTAACGTATTAGGCACGCCACGCATTTATACATCTGGGCACAGCTCCCCTACAACCCACAAGTAATCTCTATACTGCTGGTACAAGACCACTCGAAAAAGGAACCTATAAAATAAACACCCCCGGTTTTCACAGGATGCCTACATCCGATGTTAACCCGGGGGTGTTTATTTTTTACTCGTAAGAACGAACCTTCAATACACGCATCACATTCAATACGGCTAGCAATGTTACACCTACATCGGAAAATACAGCCTCCCACATCGTAGCAATACCGAATGCTCCCAGCGTAAGAAACACAGCTTTGACACCTAGTGCAAAAATGATGTTTTGCCATACGATACGACGTGTGCGCTTGGCGATATGGATGGCCGTAACCAGCCTTGAAGGCTCGTCGTTCATGATTACGATATCTGCCGCCTCAATCGCAGCGTCCGAACCCAAGCCACCCATCGCTACACCGACATCGGCCAGCGCCAGTACGGGTGTATCATTAATTCCATCGCCCACGAACAAAATTTTGTCGCTCGTTTTTTTACTTGCAGACAACTGCTCGATGGCTTCGGCTTTGTGCTGAGGTAACAGCTCTGCCCTTACTTCATCCAAACCCAGCTGTCGTCCTACAGCCTCGGCAACTGTCCGATTGTCACCCGTCAGCATGATGGTTTTCACCACACCCAACTTTTTCAGTGAAGTAACCGTTTGGGCTGCGTCTTCCTTAACCTCATCTGAAATCAGAATGCACCCGGCATACGTTCCGTCTACCGCCACATGTACGACCGTTCCTTCATCCAGCGTCCCTGCTTGCTGCGCCACGTTAAAAGCAACATGTTCCCGCTCCATCAGCCTGGCGTTCCCGGCTGATACCAGACGACCATCTATTTGTGCCTGAATCCCGTGACTGGATATTTCACTATACTGCTGAACCCGTTCTGCTCTGAGTTCTTTACCGTAGGATTCACGCAAAGATGCAGCAATAGGATGTGTCGAATGCAGCTCCGCCAAAGCGGCGGTTTCGAGCAGGGTTTCGTTTGTAAAATCCCCGGCAGGATAAATCCCTGTTACACGGAAAACACCTTTGGTGAGTGTGCCTGTTTTATCAAAAACAGCGTATTTCACATGATTCAGAGCTTCAAGATAATTCCCGCCCTTGATCAGAATACCTGAACGGGAGGCTGCCCCGATTCCCCCAAAGAAGCCCAATGGAATAGATACTACCAGCGCACATGGACAAGAAATAACGAGGAAAACAAGCGCACGGTACACCCAATCTGCAAATTGTGCACCTGGCACAACAAGCGGTGGAACAACCGCCAACAACAGCGCTACAATAACCACTACGGGAGTATAGTATCTGGAAAATTTCGTGATAAACTTTTCAGTCGGCGCTTTTTTGGCACTCGCATTTTGCACTAATTCCAAAATTTTAGAGACCGCGGATTCACTAAACTCTTTGCTAACCTCTACCGTTAGAAGCCCGTTCGTATTGATAAATCCACTCAACACGCTACTTCCCGGCTCCACAGTACGAGGCACCGATTCACCAGTCAACGCAGAGGTATCCACATGCGATTTACCATCTACAACTTTACCGTCCAGCGGGATCTTCTCGCCTGGCTTAATCACAATCAAATCCCCAATGCGAACGTCTTCTGGAGACACTCTCCGTACGGACTCAGCCGTCTTCAGGTTCGCATAGTCCGGTCTAATATCCATCAGATCACTGATGGACTTACGTGAACGGTTAACTGCGATGCCTTGAAACAGCTCTCCGATTTGATAAAAGAACATGACAGCTACGCCTTCCGGGTATTCCCCAATCGCAAATGCACCAACAGTAGCCAGCGTCATCAGGAAGTATTCGTCAAAGGCCATTCCACGTACCAAACTGCGTGCAGCCTGCAAGACAACATCACCGCCAACGATGATATATGCCAGTAAAAATAAGGCCAGCTTGCCTACACCTTCAACAGGTAACCACCAGGCAACAGCCGCAACGACCGCACCAATAGCCAAACGCGCAATCATGCGGCGCATACCGTCCGTACCGTGATCATGCGTATGCCCAGCGTGGCTATCATCTCCATGCGAATGTGAATGAGCATGGGTGGATTCACCATGTTTGTGCTCTGCATGGTGGTTGTGATGCTCTTGTGTATGTCCTTCACCTTCATCATTATGCTCATGACCGCATGCACAATCCTCTACGCTATCTGATTGTACTGCACCAGCATGGCTTCGACTGTCTTCATGTAGGTGGCCACGGGCACTTTTTACCACCATCCGAACATGTGGCTCAAGTCTATGAACCTTCCGTTCCGTCTGGCGAAAAACCTCTTCTTTTTGATCCGAACTTGTGGTCATCGTCAACGTTTTCGTAACAAAATTGACCGAGCAATCCATGACCCCTTCTATTTTACTGACTCCATTTTCAATCTTGAGCGCACAGTTGGCGCAATCCAAACCTTCCAAAATCCATTCATGCCGTTCCGTTCTTTTTAGAGCATCCATAATCATTGGCCTCCAATTAACTATATATGAGCAACTGTTCATATATTATTTATTAAGGTCATTATATTCAGGATCAGGGTCAAAAGTCAATGACATCTAGCCCTTTTTAACAAAAAAATCGACTTCAACGGACAAACGCCAAAAGAGCGCCAATCGCTTGGCGCCCTCTGTTGTTTTATCCCAAAAGATTATTGATGTGATATGTGTTGATGGGTTTGCAAAAAGATCTGCTCCACATGATTATCATCCAGTGAATAAAACACCGTTTTGCCTTCTTTGCGTCGTTTGACAATACGCAGGTTGCGCAAATAACGAAGCTGGTGGGATACCGCAGATTGTCCCATATTGAGCACCTGGGTCAGATCATGAACACACAGTTCTTTTTGTGCCAGGGCATAAATCAGCTTGATTCGTGTCGGGTCACCCAAAGCTTTAAACAGCTCCGACATTTTGTATGCGATGGAATCCTCAACAAGGGAAGATTTTATGCGCTCGATTTCCTGATCTGAACCGTGACAAGCCGGCTCGCAATCCAAAGCTTCCGTTTCAGAATTCATCCTTTTCACCCCGTGTATTTCGACTTGATGCTCCTATTATAGCAAATTCGTAGAGTTTACGAATAGCTTATATTACAGCTTGCCCTGTAACAGAAGACTTCCAAGTCTCAAATGCTTGCCTAACGCTATAGCTTTACAGTACATAAAGCTTAATTCAGCGTCTTTAATACTTCATCACTGTAAGGAATAATTTCTTCTATTTGTTGATCACGTAACTTCACCGCAAACGCTGGATCAACCAGCAAAGCACGTCCAACCGCAACCAGATCAGCTTCCTCTCGTTCTACTTGCCCCACGAGTTGTTCTAATCTTGCCTCTACACTACTGGATTGTTCGGTTTGACGATTATTATTTTTTTCAAAATCACTCAAAAACGCCTTCTCCAAGCCAATGGAGCCTACAGTAATAACTGGCTTACCTGTTATCTTTTTCGTCCAAGCTGCCAGGTTTAGATCGGACCCTTCAAATTCCGGTTCCCAAAAACGGCGGCTTGAGCAATGGAATACATCCACTCCTGCCTTCACTAATGGAGCGAGAAACTGTTCAAGTTCCTGAGGTGTCTGTGCCAGCTTTTCTTCATAGTGGTACATCTTCCACTGGGAGAATCGCAGTATAATTGGGAAATCCGGCCCTACTGCACGACGACAAGCCTCAATGACCTCCACCGCAAATCGAGTACGCTGGACCAAATTGCCTCCATATTGATCGGTACGCTTATTCGTTTTGTCCCAGAAAAACTGATCGATTAAATAGCCATGTGCCCCATGAAGCTCAATGCCGTCAAAACCCACTCGCTGGGCATCGGCAGCAGCCTGAGCATAAGCGGAGATGATATTCGCAATCTCGGTCTCGGTCAACGGCTCAACTACCTTTTCACCGGCAGGAGAAATACCGGACGGACCGACAGGCAATGCCTCGGGATTCGGTTGGTTATCCGCACCTATTTGGCGAGCTGTACCCACATGCCAGAGCTGCGGTATAATCTTGCCACCTACCGCATGAACCTCCTCGACTACCTTGGCCCACCCCTTTAATCCCTCACCATAAAAATTAGGAATGCTGGTGTGCTCTACAGCTGCGGGATGATTAATAGCAGTTCCCTCCGTAATAATCAAACCAACCGCATTTTCTGCACGCCGACGATAATACATCGCCACGTCAGACCCTGGGATACCTTGAGGAGAAAAATTTCGTGTCATTGGCGCCATAACAATCCGATTGGGAAGAGATAAATTACCTGCCTTAAAAGGTTTAAACAGTAATTCTGTGTTCATTACTTTTCCCTCCGCTCTCCACTAGTATTATCGTTTTCACTCTACTGTTATACAATTCCATTTTACACATACGTAAACTTGAGTTCAAGAAACCACAGTTTTAATTTTAATAAGCTACACAAAAAAAAGAAGAAGCGGTTCTAAGTCCGCTCCTTCTTTCCTAATTAGTTTGTACTTGTGTGATTTTTAGTGTGCTACCATGTTGTATTCCATAATCCATACTGAACCACCAACGACGGTCAACAGGATCACTACACCAAGAATCAAGGTCATAACATTCCAACGTGGTCCATTGCTTTCACGGATGTGCATGAAGAAGAAAAGCTGAACCAGAAATTGCAGCACTGCCGCGGCTAAAATAACAACCATGGTCGAAGTGCGGCTCAACATATGATTCATCACCACGAAGAGAGGAATGATGGTCAGTACGATGGACAGAATAAACCCGATAACATAGGATTTCACTGAACCGTGAGAATCATCATGACCATGCGAACCTGCTCCTGATTGATGCTGTGCCATCTACATCACCCCCATCAAATAGACGACTGTCAGCAAGAAGATCCAGACAGCGTCCAAAAAGTGCCAATACAAGCTCAATGCCGAAACTTTCCCCTTCGTCTCTGGTGTAAGCCCGCGTTTTTTCAACTGGAACATGAGTCCAATCATCCAAACCAGACCTAACGAAACGTGAAGTCCGTGCGTTCCGACTAGAGTGAAGAATGCCGACAAGAACGCACTGGTTCCAAAATTGGCTCCTTCGTGTACCATTTCAACAAACTCGTAAACTTCAAAACCGATAAAACCAAGACCCAGGATCGCTGTTACGATTAACCAGCTGATTAATCCCTTCATGCTTCCTTTGTTCATAGCCAACACAGCCAGACCACTTGTGAAGCTGCTCGTGAGCAAGAGGAACGTTTCAATAATAACGCCCGTCATGTTAAACAGCTCTGCGCCACCTGGTCCTCCGGCCGTGTTATTCCGAAGGACAACGAAGGTTGCGAACAAGGTACTGAACAGGATTACGTCCGTTACGAGGAAGATCCAAAAACCAAGCATCTTCAGCTCTTGCGGATCGTGATGCCCGTGGTCATGATCATGGCTGTGATGTGCTGCAGCTTGTGCCATTATACAGACCCCCTTATTGCCGCTTCCGTGCGTTTTACTTCATCCGCAGGGATATAGTAGTCGCCATCGTAGGAGAAGAACGAACGGCAAATCATACAAATTGCCACACCGATCAGCCCTGGAATATAGAAGAACGACCATCCGAATACGAACCCGAAACCTGCAATGAAAAAGAATACCGACATAATGAATGGAATCGCCGAGTTTTTCGGCATATGAATCGCTTCAATTGGCGGTTGCTTTCTGAAAATACCTTTTGCACGTTTATCTTTTTCTGCCCACCAGTCATCACGTTCTTCTACTTGTGGAATGGTAGCAAAATTGTATTCCGGTGCAGGTGAAGGTATCGACCATTCCAACGTATGGCCACCCCAAGGGTCGCCTGTTGTATCCTTCAGCTTGCGGTAATTCTTGATGCCCAGAAGAATTTGAAGAACCTGGAACAAGAACCCAATCCCCATCAGGAATGCCCCAACGGTCGAAACGAGGTTAAGCGGCTGCCAGCCGGTATCCCAGCCATAAGTGCTCAGACGACGCGTCATACCCATCAGACCGAGAGAATATTGTGGAATAAAACATACATAGAAACCGATGTTCCAGAACCAGAAAGCCCATTTACCAGGCGTTTCAGGCAATGTGAAACCGAACATTTTAGGCCACCAATAGTACAGACCTGCCAAGTAACCGAACACTACACCACCAATCAGAGCGGAGTGAAAGTGAGCGATCAAGAAGTAACTGTTATGGAACTGGAAGTCAGCAGGCGCTACAGACAACATGACGCCCGTTAAACCAGCAATCAAGAAGTTCGGAATAAAAGCAATTGACCACATCATAGGGGTTTTGAATGTAATCTTACCCCGATACATCGTGAACAGCCAGTTAAATACTTTAACCCCTGTCGGTATTGCGATAACCATCGTCGAAATCGCAAAGAATGCATTAACATCTGCGCCTGATCCCATCGTGAAGAAGTGATGCGCCCAGGTGAAGAAGGACAGGATCGCAATCATGAACATAGCGTAAACCATGGATTTGTAGCCAAACAATTTCTTTTTGGAGAATACACTGATGACCTCGGAATAAATACCGAAGGCAGGCAAAACTACAATGTATACCTCAGGGTGACCCCACATCCAGATCAAGTTGATATACATCATCGGGTTACCGCCGAAATCAAGCGTAAAGAAGTGTCCTCCTCCAAAGCGGTCAAGGAACAGCAATGCCAAAGTAACCGTCAGAATCGGGAATGCGAAAATGATAATAACACATGACGAAAATACGGACCACGTAAAGACAGGCATTTTCATCCAAGTCATACCAGGTGCACGCATTTTAATAATGGTCACAATAAAGTTGATCCCCGTAGCCAATGAACCTATACCAGAAATCTGAATACCCCAGATATAGAAGTTCTGACCGACGCCAGGACTAAATTGCAGTTCTGAAAGCGGTGGATAACTCAACCACCCTGCATCTGGCGAACCGCCGATAACAAAGGACAAGTTGAACAACATCGCTCCCATAAAGAAAAGCCAAAAGCTCAATGCGTTCAGGAAAGGAAACGCAACGTCGCGCGCACCAATTTGAAGGGGTACGGCGATATTAAACAAACCAAACATCAACGGCATCGCCATAAACAGGATCATGATCGTGCCGTGAGTTGTGAAAATCTGATTGTAATGCTCAGGATGCAGAAGTGTCACATCCGGTGTAGCCAGTTGAACACGCATCAATAATGCATCCACGCCTCCGCGGAATAACATCAAGATGGCCGCAAGAATATACATAATACCGACTTTTTTATGGTCAACAGTAGTCAACCAGTTTTTCCAAAGCCAGCCCCATTTTTTGAAATAAGTGAGCACAAACACGATCCCGATCGTCGCTAATGCGATGGAGACGTCCGCTCCATAGATCATTGGGTCTCCAGTAACGAAGAAAGTGGATGCAAACTCTTTTATTTTGTCAAGCATTGGGGGCCTCCTTCCTTATAATCATTTAATTGTGTCCGCTCATATTCATATGACTCATGTCCATTCCAGCATGATCTTCTGTGCCGGACTTGGTTGAATCTTCTGTGGATGTAGCTCCGCCATGTCCAGCATGGGGGTTAGGAGCCCCTTCCACTACATACTTGTTGACAATCTCTTTGAACAAGCCATCTGGAATCGAAGAATACTCATCAGGCTGGGACAAACCTGGTTTTGCAAGCGCCAAATAGCCGTCTTTCGTCAGCGGCTTAGACTGCTTCTTGATGTCAGCGACCCAGTTTTTATACTCTTCATCCGACTGGACCTCTACATCAAAACGCATTTGTCCAAAATGCTCACCGCTAAAGTTTGCACCCGAACCAAAGTAAGTTCCTTCGTGATCGGCCTGCAAATGCAGTTTCATAGCCATGCCTGACATGGTGTAGATTTGTCCGCCCAATTGCGGAATCCAGAACGAGTTCATCGGTGCGTCAGCAGTCAGTTCAAAACGGACTGGAACACCTTTAGGAATGTGAACTTGGTTAACTGTAGCTATACCTTCCTCTGGGTACATAAAGAGCCATTTCCAGTCCAGTGAAGTCACTTGAATGGTTACTGGCTTTTGCGTACTTGCCAACGGCTTGGAAGGCTCCAGCAAGTAGGTATATCTTGCAGTAATAACCGCAATAATACAGATAACGATAATTGGAATAGCCCACCATGTGGTCTCCAGCTTTTTGCTGTCATCCCAGTGGGGTTGGTACTTCACCTTGTTTGTCGGTGTATCACGATACCGCCAAATGATGAAGAAAGTCAAAATCATGACCGGTACAATTATTAGCGCAGACAATGCCGTTGTAAGAATGATCAGCTCTTTTTGTGCTTGCCCAATGGGTCCTTTCGGATCGAAAACAACGTATTTTCCGCCAGCATAAAAACACGTCCAAATGAGCAATGCTACCGTGAGCACGGTCAAAACCAACGCAATAATCGCTTTTGGTTTTTTGTTCATGTTGTTCCCCTCTCCTTAAATAATAAATTACTCAAAACTTAACGAACTCCTGTAATGTTGCCCCTATATAAGATAGCAGAAAAGCGGCCACTTTTTTTATTGTTAACAGAATTGTCGATTATTTGTCCGATTTTTGTGAAAAATATCTCTAAAAATAAAATTTCTCTTGCAAATTCAAAATATATTATAATTCAAAGATGACATATTAAAAACGTTATTTGTGTATCTTAAAGAAGTTATATTAAAGAAAAAAGCGGGACTCCCTACAGTTATCATCCTACACTGCTCGAAGCCCCACCTTGTTGTTTTCAGTATATATTTGCTTTAAATCATTTTTAATTTTATTAACTGCGACCGTTTTCCTGGTCTTCCTTCTTGCGTGCAATGACAAATGATTTCCCAACGAGAAAAATAAAAATCCCGGCAACAACGCAGCCAATGCCTGTCATTAAATATATATTTCGATCAGTCAAATTTCCTATATCAAGCAAAATAAGGATAATACCTGCAATACAAGCGATCAAAGCGATAACAGATACCGTACGGCTCATCTGCCCGTCAGTTGATCCTGATTTTCTAAAATTTGCAGCCATCCCCTCCACTCCCTTCGGTCCAAAATAATTTTAACGCCCTCGTTCGGTATTTTTGTCAGTATGCACACATCTTGCTTCTTTATTCCCTTTGGTCTCTACATACCTGAAACAACCCTCTGCATATCCTGACTATTATTACCCCGGAAGACCCAGTATTCAAACAAAAGGGAATGAAGACAGATCCGTCTTTGCTATATTTTTTAAAAAAATTGCTCTTCGTTTAACGTCTGGTCTCCAACCAGTTATTACTTACTATATTTCGATACCAATAGTAACTTTCCTTCGGGGTGCGGACCTGTGTGCGAAAATCGACATGAATCATGCCAAATCTCATATTATATCCCTCTGCCCACTCAAAATTGTCCATAAGTGACCATGCCATATATCCTTTGACATGAAGGCCGTCATGAATCGCCCGGTGTACCTGCACCAAATGCTGCTGCATATACGAAATGCGACGGTCATCCTGAACCTTGCCATTCACGACATCATCGTTGATACAAGCCCCATTCTCTGTGATATAAATATCGAGGTTACCGTATTTTTGCAAATAATGCAGTACCTCGTACAGCCCACGCGACTCCACTGGCCAGCCGATATCTGTTACAGGTAGCCCCATATTGATTTCTTCAGATTGAAGAAACCCGGCTTCAGGATTAAAGCGATTAACCGACATACTATAGTAATTAATACCGATCATATCAATAGGCTCGCCAATAATATCCATATCACCATCCTGAATAGGCACGGTAGCTCCCTGCTCCGCGAACCAGTCTACCAAAAACTGAGGATACGAGCCTTGATAAATAGGTTGAAGAAACCAGTCACTGTGCAGGGAAATGGTGCGCGCACAAGCAGCTTTATCTTCCTCAGATGTACTGTAAGGGACAGCCCATGAGACATTGGGAGCGATACCGATCTGGCCACTGGTGCCCAGCTCACGGAAGCGGCGCACAGAAAGACCATGTGCAACTAGCAGATGATGTCCTACATCAATGGCTGTCTGAAGATTTGTCAGACCTGGGGCATGAACACCCAGCATATTGGATAAAAAGGCGATACACCACGGTTCATTGAATGTTAGCCAATGGTGTATTTTACCGTGGAACTCGCGGAACATCGTTTCTGCATACTGGACAAATGCTTGAATCGTGTGACGATTCTCCCATCCTCCAGCATCCTGAAGCGCTTGAGGCAGATCCCAATGGTACAGTGTACAAAACGGTTCAATCCCGTTTTCGTTCAACAAATCGACTACGCGATGATAATAGTCCAATCCTTCTTGATTGACTTCACCGTCACCATTGGGAAATATACGCGGCCAGGACACGGAAAAACGGTATGTACGAATGCCCAGCTCCTTCATTAGGCGGATATCTTCCTCGTAGCGATGATAGCTGTCACAAGCTACATTGCCGTTATCACCGTTGAATACTTTGCCAGGCGTATGGGCAAAGGTATCCCAGATCGACAAGCCTCTCCCATCCTCCTCATAAGCTCCTTCGATTTGATAGGCTGCCGTCGCGGTGCCCCACATAAAGTCCTGCGGAAATTGAAAAATGGTCATATTGTCTATTCCTCTCCTTCAATTATAATCGTATGTCCGTTCGTTATTTCCTGCTCTTTGGTAAAAATCCATGACAAAATAAATCCTCCGTGCTCAGGATCAGGCAGAGCCTGACGAGCATCTGCGCTAAATGGATGTGCACTGCGAATCGTGCAGCTTCCTGCTGAGATGGATGTGGCCAGTTCTGCACGGACAAGCCGGGAACCGGACCATTCCATGCCGACCGTCATCCCGCCATGTCCCTTCAATCCACTGACCCGTCCCTCCGGCCATGCCGTTGGCAGGGCAGGCAGTAACGTCAGCTCTCCCGGACGGCTTTGTAGCAGCATTTCTGCGATCCCCGCCGTCGCACCAAAATTACCGTCGATCTGAAAAGGCGGGTGAGCGTCAAATAAATTAGGATAGGTCGATTGCGACAGCAACGTGCGAACATACCGATGTGCGGCGTCGCCATCTTCCAGTCGAGCGTACAGATTAATCAACCAGGCACAGCTCCATCCGGTATGCCCACCACCGTGATCAAGCCGTCGACGCAACGATATGCGAGCCGCCTCAGCTAGCTCCGGGGTATCACGGATGTGAATTTGTCGACCAGGATATAACCCATATAGATGCGAAACATGTCGATGCCCAGGCTCCGCTTCCTCAAAATCGACAAACCATTCCTGTAGCTGACCGTGGCGACCAATTTGATAGGACATTAATCTGTCTCGTGTCTCCTCGCAGCGGTTGCGGAACTCATCATCTAGTTCCAGCAGATCCGCAGCTTGAATGCAGTTACCCAACAGCTCTCGAATCAGCGTCATATCCATGGTAGAGCCCATAGATATGCTGCAATCCTCGCCATCCGTCGTTTTGAATTTATTTTCAGGTGATGTGGATGGGGACGTCACAAGCTGACCCTCCGGGCCTTCTACGAGCCAGTCCATGCAAAAGGCTGCCGCCCCCTTCATGAGCGGATAAGCTTGTTCTGCCAAATAGGCTATATCCAAGGTAAACAGATAGCGCTCCCATAGGTGAGCAGTTAGCCATACACCTCCAAGCGGCCAAAATGCCCAGCTGGCATGTCCCCCTGAAGGTCCGGCGTATCTCCACACATCTACATTGTGATGAGCCGCCCATCCTTGAGCACCATAATGGATGGAGGCTACCCTCCGTCCCGTACGAGCCACTTCTCCAATCATGTGCAGCAAGGGTTCATGGCACTCGGCAAGATTGCATACTTCTGCGGGCCAATAGTTCATCTGAGTATTAATATTGGTTGTATAATTACTGTTCCACGGCGGCTGCACCCGGTCATTCCAGATGCCCTGAAGATTGGCAGGCTGACTCCCCGGACGCGAGCTACCCATGAGCAAATAGCGGCCATACTGAAATAACAGCACTTCCAGCCCCGGGTCGGCCTGACCTTTCTGATAACGTTCTAATCGCAGATCGGTCGGTAGAACGAATTCGTCGGTTAGAGTATCACCTCCCAGTTCTAATGCAACGCGGTCAAACAGCTTTCGATGATCCTGTTCATGGCGTTGCCGCACCTGCTCAGTTCCCAGCGAAATTGCTCCGTCTAAAATGACTTGACATGCTTCTGCTGACTCCGTTGCATCACTATTCGGCATAGCGTGAAATCCCCTAAATCCAGTAGCTGCTGCCAAATACACCGTGATTTTATCCGCGCCTGAGATGATCAGCGCACCATCAGTGTCCTTCGTCAAGGTTCCTCCCTCGGGAATAACCCTCGCCTGAACTGCAAAAGCCATCCCCAAATCATTTTCATAAACGACAGACTGTGGATGATCACCGTGATAATTAGATTCCACATGACTGGGCGCTCGTCCAGTCAATGTCATAAAGTCCCCGGATGGCTCCTCGGATGGATCATCCTCTTTATCGCTATCCCATTTGGATGAATCACCAAAATGTACATCCTCTCCAACCTCGTCTTCACAAGGATGGGGGGAAGTGATGCGCACGGATGCATGGATCTTCCCAAGCTTATTCGCAGTCAGTGACACCATGATGATTCCATCTGGCGCACTGGCGATAACTTCACGGGTATAGCGGACTCCATCACTCTGAAAAGTGACGGCTGCGGTTCCGGTCAGCAAATCCAGTTTCCGTTCATAATGTGCAATTTCCCCTAGGCCCTCCTGCGTAATCCACAAATCTCCCAAAGGCTGATAGGCTTCCGTATCGCGACCTAGCATATTCGTATTAATCAGTTGTTCCGCTTCCTTGTATTTTCCATCTGCAATCAGCTTTCTGGCAGGCTGCAAATATCGCAATACATCATACTGAACGCCATCTCTGGGAAACCCGGACCAGAGCGTATCCTCGTTTAATTGCAAATGCTCCTCTCTGATTCCGCCAAATACCATAGCTCCCAGCCTTCCATTGCCGACTGGCAATGCTTCCTCCCATACCTCAGCAGGCTGGCGGTACCATAAACGCAGGGATTGTGGCTTTTCGCTTTTCGTCACATCAAACCCTCCCCCATCAAGATCAAACAGAGCGCTAATCCCGTATGGACCTTAAGGACAAGCGCTCTGTCATTCCGGCATTCAAAATTTCGTTAAAAGCAGTCAGCTATTTAGAAGCCTTACCGCTCCATAACTCCACTCTGTCCTTCACCAGTTGCGTGTATTGCTGTTCCATTTGGACAGCTCCGGCGGCATCCAGTTCTTTAATCATGTTGTCGTATACCGTATCAAAATTGGAAGCTGTTGCTAAAATAGCTTCGGGTATACGTTTGCGGATAATGTCGGTCGTTTTTTTGAATGTAACGTTATAGTTGGATTCATTGTCTGTTGTCAGGTTATAGGCTGCGCCCCAAGGCTTTACATCAAATTCTTTCTTGTCTGGGAACAGATCTTTCCACGTTTTTACGCCATATGCTTTAAGGGATTCTTTCTCCGGCTTCGAATAAGCCGCGATAATTTGCTCCGGGAATTTGGCAGTATAGTAGTTACCCGTAGGGTCCTTCACGCCGTCACCATAGTGTCCGCTGATGAGCGTGTACAAATCTATACCCGTGGATTTGCTGAAGTTGGTTGCATTGTTCGTTTTTTGCTCCAGCACATCAGCCGGAATGATGCGTTTGCCATCTTTGATCTCATAATGCTTGCCCTCGATCCCCCAGTTCACTAGCACCTGTCCTTCATCGGAAGCTAAATAATCAAGGAATTTTATAGCCCGCACCGGGTCCTTGCAATTTTCCGTAATACCTACACCATAACCGGACACGAAGCCCATATCCTGAAAGGAACGATCCTTGTATTCCTCCGAAAGTGTAACTGGAAAATGCGCGTAGCTGGCATCAGCCTTACCGGACGCTTTTAATGCATTTTCAGCATCCTGATACCCCCACTCCTGGTCAATCAGACCGAGGACACGGCCGCTGGCAATTTTGGATTTGTATTGATCACTTTTTTGCACAAACGAATCTTTATCGAGCAGCCCTTCATTGTACATGTGGTTCAACCACCGAAAATATTCCTTTTCTTCTGGACGTTTGTAATGAAGTTTGGCTTCAAATGTTTTGGGATCAATAAAATATTCACCATCATCCGGCGCTCCAGTCGTCTGGAAGGCAGGATTCGTTACGGTAATCATAATTCTCCAGTCATCTGCATCCAGCGTGAGTGGGATTGTTTTTTTGCCATTGATCGTCGGATGCTTGGCAGTATAGGTTTTGAGTACGTTTTCATAATCCTGTAGCGTTCTTACCTTTGGATAACCTAACTCCTTGAGCACCTTATGCTGAATTTCAAATCCCCCTGTTGCGTCAAAACTTTCCTGTCCCACACCTGCATACGTAGGAAGGACATAGATGGATTGATCCTTATTACTGTATTTCAAACGATCCATATAGGGTCCATATAGCTTTTTGAGATTAGGTGCGTGATCGTTGATCAGATCTGTCAGATCAATCATGGCCCCCGCATCCACAAGCTTATTAATATTCGCTTTAGGAGAAACCAAGTCCGGGTATTCTCCACTTGCTGCCATCAAAGCAATTCGGTCATCTCCACCTCCACCGCTGACATCAAATTCCGCATTCAAGGTTACACCTGTTTTCTTGGTGATTTCCTTGCCTATTTCATCCTTCATTCCGTTCCATTGTGGGCTTGTATCTGCTCCGAAGAAGCTAAACGTAATCGGGTCTGTACCGCTGGATGTGCTCTCCTTCGCTGCTTTATCGCTTCCCCCACAACCTGCGAGTGCGGTAAGTGACACCGCGAGCAAGGGAATCAGTGCAAATCTGGACCAGTGTTTTTTCATGTATAAATCCTCCTATATTCTTATGATGACTTCTCCTGCAAATAACTACTATTTACTGCCAGAATCCTGGCTTTTATGATTTCACTGCCCCCAGCGTCATACCGCCTACAAAATACTTTTGCAAGAACGGATACACCATCAGGATGGGGAGCGTAACCGTAATCGTGATTGCCATTTTGATCGACTCTGGTGAAATTTGAGCCATTTGTTTAGCCATGTCGTTGCTATTCGTCATACTGGAGCCGCCTTGCTGCGTACTTTGCAGTATTTTCATCAGCTCATACTGTAACGTCGTCCATTGCGACGCCCCACCGTTGTATAAATACGTATCAAACCAAGCATTCCACTGACCTACTGCCAGAAAAAGAGCAATCGTTGCCAATACTGGTTTGCACAGCGGCAAAATAATTCTCCAGTAAATCGTGAAATCATTTGCTCCATCGAGTTTGGCAGACTCCTGCAACGCATACGGCAAACCATCCATAAAGGAACGAATGACAAACACGTTAAATGCACTGATTAAGCCTGGAAAAATGTACACCCAAAACGAACCTAGCAGATGCAAATCCCGCATCAAAATAAACACGGGCACCATCCCGCCGGAAAAATACATCGTCAACGCCAAAAACGTAGAAATAAACTTACGAGCACGAAACTCGACCCGACTCAATGTAAAAGCAAGCATAGATGCGCAGATCAATCCGAGTACCGTCCCGACCAAAGTACGAAGAATAGATATTTGCAGTCCCTGAAGAAGGCCATCGTACTGGAAAATCGTTTTGTAATTTTCGAGCGTAAATTGGCGGGGCCATATATAAATACCACCACGAACCGTGTCCGTTGAATTGTTCAGGGAAATCGCAAGTACGTTCAGAAACGGGTACAGCGTCAACACCACGATCAGAGCCATGAGGATATAGTTGAACAGGTCAAACAGCTTCTCAGACCGGGTAGCATTAAATGCCTTATTCGTCATTTCGCTTCTCCCTCCCTACATGATGCTTTCTTTGGTCAGTTTTTTGAATATACCGTTCGCCGTAAACAACAGCAGAATGCTAACCAGCGAGTTGAAAATACCAATTGCCGTCCCGTAAGAGAAGCGACCCAAATTAATCCCGTAATTGAGCGCGTACAGATCCAGCACCTCGGAATAATCCGTCACAAGACTATTGCCAAGCAAGAACTGCTTTTCAAAACCATTGCTCACCAGATGTCCAATCGCCATAATGAACAGAATGGCAATCGTCGAGCGGATACCCGGCAGTGTAATATGCCACATCTGTCTCCAACGACTCGCTCCATCCACGCGCGATGCTTCATACTGTTCTTGATCAATTCCGGTGATTGCAGCTAAATAAATAATCGTATTCCAACCTGTCTCCTTCCATATGTCGGAAGCGGTTACAATATACCAGAACCAGCTCCCCTTTGCCATGAACTGAATCGGTTCATCCACAATATGAAGCGCTACCAATACATCGTTGACAATGCCTCCGTCAATGGACAGCATCTTGGTGACCAAGCCGGCCACAACTACCCAGGATACAAAATGCGGGAGGTAGGATATTGTCTGCACAAACCGTTTGAACAGCATACCACGCAGCTCATTTAACAGAATTGCAAAGAAGATCGGTACGACAAAACCAAATACAATCCCCATCAGGCTCATCGCTAGCGTATTGCGTAATACCAGATAAAATCGTTCATCCTGAAATAGCTCAATAAAGTTATCCAGCCCTACCCATTTCTGGTCCGTAAAAGATTTGGCTGGCTTATAATTTTGAAACGCCATCGTCCAGCCCCAAAGCGGAAGATAGCTGAAAACAAACACCCATATGACGAAAGGAATGGACATAAAATAAAGATACTTTTGCTGCTTCACACTGTCCCACAAGCCTTTTTTACCACGGTCAGGCTTCGGGCCGCGAGCCTTGCGTGGTCTTCCCCTATTGGATTCAGGAATCAAAGCACTATTGTTGGAAGCGGTTTCAGTTGAAGATCCCATAACAAGCTCCTCCTCATCTCTAGATACTATTATCATACTTTGCTGGCTTGGAAGCGGATACCCGACGAATTAGGAGAAAAATCAGTTCAAAATTAGATATATGGGATGAAAAAAATTACATTCGTGCCACTACGCATGCGGATGGTGCTTCCCATCGCTGTTGTCCCCGGATTTCTTGAATAAGCACACAAAGGTAGAAAGCCGGGGACAGTTTATGCTTGCGATGCGAACTTTCCTGCAGAAAGCTTTAAGGCGACCGCTTCGCTTGTCCAGCACATTCCGCCTGTTCCGTTCTAATGTAAATTCCCTGAAAGAAGTCTTGTAAAAAACAAAAGATCAGCAATGTAAGCTGATCAGAGGTAAAGGGTAAAGGATAAAGCATAATGCAAAAGGGATAATGCATACTGCACCACAGGTGGTGGATGGTATATACACACTGTCGCAATTAACCTAATGATTGATTGAAGGAAAAAAAGCTTTCTGGCATCAATGTGCCAGAAAGCTTTTTTGATTTATTTTACTGTGATCGTCCCGTAGTACATGTACATACCGCAATTGTACTCATATACGCCTGGTTTCAAGTCCTGGACGGTAAAATAATTATTTTCGTGATCCAGGTAAACGTCCATTCCGATCTTCAACGACTGCACTTCATCAATGCAAGTGAAGGATGTCATTTTCTTGAAATTGATTTTGGTTGGAACGCCGGCTTTCACTTCAATATTTTTAGGATAGAAACCGTCCCCTTTTACACCCACTGTAACAATCTCATATTTAGTTTTGTCTGGCTCTTCCTGAGCCTGTTTAGGTTGAATGACCGGAAATGACGACACGCTCCCCTGAAAATAAAACAAGACAAACCCGCCCATGCTCAGGGCTACAAAACCAATCAGCATCAAATGCCAATGCTTAGAGATAAGTGTTTTCATTCATATCAGCCCCTCCAGTTGAATGTCTACATGTGACGCATCAACTCTAACCAGTATATAAAAGTTAATCAAAATTTTAAATACCTCATTTCACAGGCTCGGATGATCCAGCTCATACAGATTACGGTAACGAGACTGCTCCTGCCACAGCTGCTCATGACTGCCGCGCATGGAAATGGTGCCCTGTTCCATAAAGATCACCTCGTCCATATGCTCCATCCCCGTCAGATGATGCGTGATCCAGATCAATGTTTTGCCCTTCAGCACACGAAACATCGTCTGCATGAGCTCATGCTCTGTCAGCGGGTCAAGCCCCACTGTCGGCTCATCCAGCAAAACAATCGGGTGATTTTGCAGCAATATCCGCGCCAGTGCAATTCGCTGTTTTTCTCCACCGGAAAAACGAAGGCCCGTCTCCTGCATTCGGGTATCGTAGCCCTCCGGCAAAGAATCAATTAGAGTTCCAAGCCCTACCTGCTCCGTCACTGCACGCACCTCATCCAGCGTAGCATCGGGTCGTCCCAGCCGAATATTGTTCGCTACCGTTGTATCGAATAAATATGGCTGCTGGTTTAGCACCGCAAATAAACTGGAGTATGCTCCACCTGTATATACGGGAATCCCTGCGACAGTGACGCTACCTTCATCAGGCTGCAATGCTCCCTGAATCAGGTTCAGTAGCGTGGACTTGCCCGCACCACTGCGGCCAAGCAATGCAACCTTGCCCCCCTGCGGTACGTGCAAGGAGATATCACGCACGCTCCATTCCTGCGTTGCCGCATAGCGGTAGCTTACGTTGTTCAGCAGCAGGTCTCCTCCGTTGCCCAATCCCAGAGCGGTAGACTGCTCATCTATAGTGTCAGCTGTGCGGCCTGCTGCTGGGTGTCCTGCATCCCCAGTAACCGGAAGCGATGATGACACAGGTGTATGTGTATCTTTCTCCGAATCCTTCAACCGTCGAAGGGAATCCTGATACTCCGGCGCATGCACCACTGCTTCTCCAGCGCGAACGAAGGCATCCAGCAATGGAAAAGCCACAAGGGCAAAGGATGCCAACCATGTGGCTTCTATTCGATTCTGTGCTACTAGGCCTCCGGCCCACACAGTCATAATCACAATCCCGCCGCCTACAACGCATTGTGCTATCCAATGAGAACGCCACTCGCTCCGGCGAAGTGAATTTTCCATCACGGCAGCCCTATTGTGCCGTTGTGTAAAGGTACTCAGGAAATGCCCAGTCCGTCCGCTCAGCACCAGATCACTCATGCCGAACAGAGCATCCGTCAGGTCCTGATAGGCTTTACTCCGTTCCTGCTTGAACATTCGCCGTTTGGCGAGTGAGGTCCATAGTGAGATAGCTGGGGCAATAAAAAGCAAAAATCCTCCATATAGCGCCATAAGCAAGGCAAAGGTTCCGTCCATCCGTCCGAGCGCCGAGATGCCTGCTGCATAAATCAGCAAAGCCGATAACGCAGGCAGAACTAGCTTCAAATAGATGTTTTGAAGCTGCTCAATATCCTCTGCCAGCAAACCCAAGAGGTCCCCCGTACGGAATTTGCTGCGAATCATCAGCGCCTGCGGTTCCACTGCCCGATATAAGCGTACTCGCATACGGGACACAAGGCGCAATGCTGCATCATGTCCTACCAAGCGTTCCAGGTACTGAATAACCGCTTTACTAAAGCCAAACGTCCGCACAAGTACAATGGGCACGTACACCATTAATATATTTTCCGGTTTTAAGGCCGAACGGGTAATCAGATGACCGGACGTAAAAAGCAACGCGCCCGCACATCCAATGGCCAGCGCGCCCAAAAGAGCAGCTAGCAGAAAGGCCCAAAAATATTGTCTCAGATACGTCACAAACCAGCCTTGTCTGCTATTATCCGTTACTCTCATATCGTCCGTTCCCTCCTTCCGACATCCCCGTCAGCAATCGGTAATATGCCCCCTTACGGGCAATCAATTGTTGATGGGAACCTACTTCTTCCAGACGACCTTGATTCATCATCCAGACACAGTCCATATCTGGCATCCAATGTAGCCGGTGGGTGGCAAGAAACACTCTTTTGTGTTTCAAAACCGATAAAATCGTCTGTTTTAGCTCCCACTCTGTCTCAATATCCAGATGCGCCGTAGGCTCATCCAATAAAATGACCGGACGGTTACTGAGCAACGCCCGCGCCAATGCAATCCGCTGCGCCTGTCCTCCGCTCAACGTCCTACCCGCTTCACCAATGGGCTCATTCATTCCACCCGGAAGACCGTCTACCAGTTCACGCAGTCCAACCGCGTCAACCGCCCACTCCACCTGCTGGTTGGATGCCTCCGGTTCATAAAAACGAATATTATCTGCCAGAGAAGTGCTAAACAGGTATGGATGCTGTGGAATATACGCAATATGCCGTTGCCATTCAGCTTTTGCATCCCCAGCCAATCTGCATCCATTCAGGAGCAGTTCGCCCGAAGTGGGATCAGCAAAGCCGCCAAGCAGACTAAGCAGCGTCGTTTTACCTGCACCACTAGCTCCAACGATGCCGATCATGTTCATGTGCGGTTCAACATTGGCAGACACATGTTCAAGCCGAGCCGAACCGTCTTCATTAAGGAGGCACACATCGGACAGCTCGAGAATGTCCTGTCCCGTGATGTCCAATCCTTTATCGTTAACTGCCTGTTTATTCGGCTCGGTCGCATCATCTTCTTTACTGAGAATGGAGCGGATTGCTCCCCAAGCCTCCTTCCCATCCAGTGAAGCATGATAGTCTGATCCCAACTGGCGTATGGGCATAAAATATTCTGGGGCCAGAATAAGCACCGCAAGCGCTGCCTCCAAACCCACCGAGCCACTAATCAGGCGCAAACCCAAGCCTACCGCGACAAATGCGACCGATAGCATACTAAAAAAATCAAGGGCAAATGAGGAAAGAAACGCTACCCGCAGCGTGCGCATCGTTGCCGTGCGGTATTGGTCGCTGACCTTCCCAACCGTTTCCCCATGCTCTTGGCTACGACCCAAAAACCTTAGTGTCTGAAGTCCGCGCAGCGAATCCGTGAAATGATGAGATAACAGACGATAGGAACGCCACTGCTTGTCTGCCTGCTTCCGCGCCGCCAAGCCGAGCAAAATAAAAAAGCCTACCAGGATTGGCATCGTAGTCGTCAAAATCACACCTGAAATGACATCCAATGTGAAAACATACACAAGTACAAGTATAGTGACAGCCATCATGTCAATCATACGAGGAATGGACAGTTCCAAATACGTGCGAAAACGATCCATGCCGTCCAGCGCCAGCGTCACCAACTTGCCGCTACCTTCCTGCGCTGCAAAGCCCGGCCCCCGTTCGAACAAACGTGCAAGCAGACGCTCCCGTAAGGAAGCGCCTGAAGCTTCAGCAAAACGGCCTGCTGTCCGGCGTTGCAGCCAGATCGCCGTATGCCTCGTTGCAAAAGCAGCGAAAAACAACGCCAGCGACGGCCAAGCCATCACCAGCGGATTTTGTTCAAACAAAATCGTAACAGCCTTTGCCAAGAAGACTGCTTGTGCAATCACTGCGGCCCCCTGGAGCAGGGAAAGGGCAGCCAGTAGCAGCATCACTGGCCGAATGCCCTTTAATTCAAACCATGCCTTATCCATTAGTATTCCAAATGATCCTTCTCACTGAGACGCTTATGGAAAACAAAATAGCTCCACGCCTGATAAGCCAGCACAAAGGGTAAAAGCGTTGCTGCAACAATCGTCATGGCTTTCAGGGTGTAATGACTGGAGCTTGCATTATAAATCGTCAAATCAAAAGCACTGTTAATCGAGCTCACCATAAATCTTGGGAACAAACCGACGAATAACGAAACGAAGGTCAGCAAAATCACTGCACCTGTCATCCCGAAGGCCCATCCTTCGCGGCACTGCTTCAGGAAGTACCACGTCAGCACATAGGCGACAATTCCGACTGCTACCGCAGCATACATAAAGGGACCGCGACGCGCAAATAAATCCGTTGCAAAATAAGTCCATACCACCATGCCCGCAAGTAAAATGCCCAATACCGGAAGAAATTTGGATGCCATCACGCGAGCACGATCCCGTACTTCTCCAATCGTCCGCAGGGAAATAAACGTCAGTCCGTGCATTAGGCACATTCCGACCACTGTCAGTCCAATCCATACGGTATATCCATTGAATACATCGGAAAATCCAGCTTTCAAATCCATGTTTTGCTGAATAGGTACACCTTTCACCAAAGCCGCAAAAGCCATACCGAACAGCATCGGCGGTAGAAAGCTGCCAATCAGAATGCAGGCATCCCACGTTCCTGTCCACCATTTTCCTTCAGCCTTGCCGCGGAACTCAAAAGAAACTCCACGCAAGATCAAACCTAGCAAAATAAACACAAATACGAGATAATATCCGCTGAACATAGTCGCATAAAAATGTGGAAAAGCGGCAAACATTGCACCTGCTGCTGTAATCAGCCACACTTCGTTGGCATCCCAGAATGGACCAATCGTATTGATCATCAAACGTTTTTGTTGGTCATTACGCGGCACCAATCCTGTGGCCATTCCTACGCCAAAATCAAAGCCCTCCAGAAAAAAGAAGCCCGTAAACAGCACAGCGATCAATAAGAACCATAAATCATTTAGCGACAATGGTGTCACCCCCTTGAGCAAAAGGATCATGAATTACCGTTTGCTGATGTGGCTCAATATCTGGACCTTTGCGAGCCGTACGGTAAAACAGAAACGCCAGCACACCTGTTAAAATTAAATACAATGTGGTAAATGAGATGAACGAGAATAGCACTTCTCCTGCCACAACTGTAGGCGAAACAGAATCTTTCGTTTGAAGCAAACCAAATACCGTCCACGGTTGGCGACCTATTTCAGTCATGATCCAACCTGAAGTATTCCCAATGAATGGAAGGGATATCCCCCATATCATAAGACGGAAGAACCAGCGATGTGAACCTTCCAGCTTTTTACGGAACGTCAGGTAAGCCCCGTATAAGGCGAGTGCAATCATGCCACATCCCGCCGCAATCATAATGCGGAAGCTCCAAAACGTGGTACGTACTGGCGGGATATAATCGCCCGGACCATACGTTTTTTCATATTGGGCTTGCAGCTCATTCATACCAGGCACAGAGCCGGTAAATTTACTATAGGATAGAAAACTCAAAGCAAAAGGAACTTTAATCTCAAAGGTATTTCCCTTGTTTCCAGGATCAATCCATGCGATTACGGTCCAAGGAGCGGGGTCACCACTGTTCTCCCATAATCCCTCACTGGCAGCCATCTTCATCGGTTGTGTTTTCACCAAATATTGAGCCTGTCCATGACCAAACAAAGGAATAGCAATGGCACTGATTAAGGCAACAATAATACTCAATTTAAAAGAAGGTTTAAAAAAGTCCATATTCTTTTTGTGCATCAGCTTCCATGCACTGATACCCGCGATCAGAAATGCCCCCGTTGCAAAAGCAGCAAACAATGTATGTGGAAATTCCCATAACAGTTGTTCGTTCGTTAACAAAGCGGCAAAATCTTTCATTGCTGCACGTCCATTTTGAATCTCATATCCTACTGGACGTTGCATGAATGAATTAGCAGCTAGAATCCACAATGCCGATAACATCGTACCGATCGATACCAACCACATACAAATTAAATGAACCGTTTTGGACAATCTTTCCCAACCGAACACCCATAATCCGATAAAGGTCGATTCCAGGAAAAATGCAAGCAGCGCTTCAATTGCCAGCGGCGTACCGAATACATCACCCACAAAACGGGAAAAGTCCGACCAGTTCATCCCGAACTGGAATTCTTGCAAAATCCCGGTGACTACGCCCAGTGCAAAGTTAATCAGCAGAAACGTTCCCCAGAATTGAGCCATTTTTTTGTACAAGTCATTTTTCTTGATAACATACATAGTCTCCATAATTGCCACCAATAACGACAATCCAATGGAGATCGGCACATAAACAAAGTGAAGAATCGTTGTGGTTGCAAACTGCAACCGTGCCAAATCCAATACGTCCATGATGTTGCTCCTCCCCCTACACTTCTCTTAACATTGATTTATAGTGTCTGTAATCTGAAGCCTTCTACATTTGTGATAGTATTCACATTCTTACATATGCAGCGGTCACTTTTTAGAAAAATGACTCACCCAACTACCTTCACTATGGTTATCATGATCCGGCTTCAGATTATCCCCATTATATAGAATAAATTTAAATGAAATAGAATCGAAAATGTGAACATCGTGTCAAAGTTGTGTCATAATGATGTCGATTTGATGAAAACGCCCTAAACTCCATAATAAATGTGACATTTTCGATTGATCTATCTGTTTTTTCACCATAAAAAAAGAGTCTCTCTTCGTTCGGAGATCGTACCTCCGACATCTGCAAGAGAGACTTCATGGCGTTATACCTAGGGATTCTATCAACAGCCCTCTGTTCCTCCGTCCTTTTGAACCCGATTACGATAGGAGGAAGGTGACATTCCAGCATACTTTTTAAATTTACTATGAAAATAATCTGCATTCGCATACCCTACGCGTTCCGCCACCTGGTGCACCTTAATTCCTTGTGCAAGCAACTCCCTTGCCCGCTCAATCCTTACTTTATCCAAGTAGGCATTAAAGCCCTCGCCAGTATGACTTTTGAACAGTTTGCCCAAATAGCCACTATTGTAATTGAACATATCTGCTAGTAACTCCAGCCGCAAATTTTCATCATAATGACTATGTATAAAGTCAATCATTTGTTTCATGATGATGTCCTTGCCACCGGGATCAGTCTGTCCAATCCATTGCAACACATGCTCCAGCGAGTGATCCACCAGCTCGCCCAATGTGGAATAAGCATATACATCGGTTATAAAGCTGGAGTGCTCCTCCAGCACGGTTCGGCTGTGATCCTGTCCGGCTGCATACTTGTTCAACGCCAGTGTGAATGTTTGGGCGAACGCAGCCTTGATTGCGGATTCTGTGCGATAAATCCGTGGAAATTGGACTTCCATTTCCTTAATGACACGGGTTGCAGCTTCACTATTAGCCATATCTAGCGCATAGTACAGCTTTTCTGCATAACGTATGGGATCATCTGTGGTACTATCAGACGCTCCACTCATTTCAGTCTCGACTGTCTCCAGTTCGTGTAGGTCTCCAGGAAGCATGACTCTTTCTGCCCGGAACAAAAACGTACGCTCCAATAATCGCAGTGCCTGCTCAAAAGATCTGGGAATGTCGTTAAGAATGGCTACAGGATCACCGGCAGCCGCATAAATTTCCGTAGCCCACGCCTTTAGCTCCTGTCGCCAAGCAGCCAGTAACTGAACAGCATCTTTCTCCGTTTTTAACGTGGCGGGAAGCAAAAGACCCATATATATTCCAGCCTCAAACACGATACCTCTGCCTTGCTCATGGCACATTTCTGTTAGCCGCTGCTTTGCTGCCGACTGCCGGACTTGCCGATCCCAGTCAGGTATACGCAAATCCAGCAGAATAATCTGATAGCTACTCCAGTCCAACGCTGGTAACGCGGGCTGTTGCCCAAGTTTTTCGTTACCTCTTTGATGTTCAGCTTGCTTGGATGCTTTGTGCAGAGAATCGTTGCTTTCCACAGCATTGCGAGCATGCTCACGATGAACCGGAAACAATAGCGCTTCGATCCAATTACGCTCATGGGAAGGTGGACTTCCCCATTTGCCGTCTTCTTTCTCGTCCTCAATGTTTTGCCGTACCCGTTTCAACTCTGACGTCATTTCTTCCTCATCAACTGGCTTCAGTAGATAGCCATCTACTCCGAAGCCCATGGCTTGCCGTGCATAATCAAAGTCTGCATATCCGCTTAATATGAGAAAATGATACGGCTCCCCGTTCTTTTCACGTATACTACGTATAACCTCCAGTCCACTCATCCCGGGCATACGAATATCTACAATGACCAGCTCCGGTCGATGCTCTCCGAACTTATCCAGAGCCTCACGTCCATTCCCTGCCGTATCGACAATACGGAAGCCACAATCCCCCCAGTCAATAATGGAGGACAATCCTTCACGAATCGCAGGCTCATCATCTACAATCATCGCTTTATACATTCGACTCTTCCTCCCTTGGTATGGAAAAGTATATGGTTGTTCCTACTTGTAATGCGCTTTCAATATGCAATCCATAACGTTCACCATACATCAATGTCAGACGTTGATGTACATTACGCAGGCCAATACTGCTCCCTTCCGGCTCATCCGTCCCCCTGATCCGAGCTAGCAGACGGGTCAGTTGCCCAGCTTCCATGCCGATCCCGTCATCTTCTACTTTAATTTTCAACTTTCTTTGTTCTATTGCAATATTTACCTTCACGGTAACCGGCTCTTCCTTATTTTCCAGTCCATGAATGACCGCATTTTCCACCAGCGGTTGTATGATTAAGGGAGGAATCGACATGTCCGTCGCATCTTCTTCCAAATTCACTTCATAGATCAAGCGATTTCCAAATCTGAATTGCTGAATTTGCAAATAGGATCGCACCATATCCAGCTCCTGTAGTACCGTCGTTTTACCACTGCCAATCTCCAGATTCCGGCGCATCAGCCTGCCAAGCAAACGCACCGTCGTTGCAATTTCCGCTTCCCCATTCAGATGTGCTTTCATTCGAATAGATTCTAATGCATTAAACAGAAAGTGTGGATTAATTTGGCTGGCCATCATTTTTAACTTGATATCCTTTTGTGCCAATTCCAGCCTGTTGTTGTGCTCACTCGTCTCATAGACCTGCGCCATGAGTTGGCGAATACTACTCACCATATAGTTGAAACGGCGGGATAAATCCCCGATCTCGTCCCTTCCCTCCACACTCGATACCACATGAAAATCGCCCGCGGCTACCTTACCCAGCTCATAGCTCAACCGCTGTAGGCGTTTGGTAATCAGCCAGGAAATGATGGTGATCAGAATCAGTGCCATAATCAGCACTGCAAGGACACATAAAGCACCAATCAGACTGATTCGATTGGCTCCCTGTACAATATGCTCCGTTGAAAACACTGAAATAATCGTAAATCCGCTCACACTGGAGGCGGGCAGCAGCTCATCCACAATGATGTTGGAGGGTAATCCGTTGATTTTCGCTTCATATATCCCCTTACCCGCACGCTGGACATCAAAGCCCAAATGTAAATCGCCCAACGTCTGCCCCACCGACTGCGGGCGAGTAGCTGCGACCACAATCCCGTTACGATCCGTAATCAATGTTTCAAAAGGCTCCTTGCTCAGCATATGATTCAACTCGGTCTGACTCAGCGATATCATCAGAATTCCCTTGGTATTGTATTCAGGAAATGGAATTTGCCGTATCAGGCTCAGGCGATTAACCGGATTATCTTCCTTATCCTGAATGTAAAACCAGTTAATCGCCGTCCCCTTCAATGCCGTCTGGAACCACTGTTGCCGCTCAATGTTAGAGTCCACTGGAATAAACTCCAGATTATTGACAAGCGTCGGATTGTACGAATAGAACCGAATGGTAGCAACCTCTCTATATTGCTGAGTGTACTCATTAAAATCCTTGTATTGATGATACGCATTCATCAGCTCTACCATACCCGGATACCGTCGGTTCGCCATCTCCCTCAGCCTTTTATCGAACATGAGCCCATTTGAAATATCCGTTGGCACACGCAGTAAATTTGCCGTCTGGCTCTTGATCTTTTCCACATTGTTTACCGTCTGGGCAATTGCACTATTCAATGCCTGTTCTCGCAAATAAAAAGTAACGCAGCCGCCAACCACCAGCACCGGAATCATGACAATTAGTACGTAGGAGAACAGCAGCTTATTCCGCATACGCATATTACTCATCAGAAGCCATACTCCACGATTCATGCCATCCCTCCCACAAGATAAGCGCTTACATTTTTTTGCGTGTTTTCACATCCTCCATCTCGACCTATATGTATGTATCCAGTTTAATGCTTCGTAACCTCTATATCTATGTTTTTTGCAAAATTTAAAAAATGTGGCGAACAGAGTCACCACACTTTACGATTCCTAAACTATTTACGTACAAAAGGTTCGATATGCACTCCCTGCGGTAGCTTGTGCGGATCTTCCGGGTTGATACGGTCATAGAACATAATACCATCCAAATGGTCCATTTCATGCTGTACAACAATCGCTGCATAACCTTTGAACGTCAATAGCTCCTGTGTTCCGTCTGGTAAAGTGGCCTTAATACGAATTTTTTCGTAACGCGGTACATATCCGGCTACGTACCGATCTACCGACAAGCACCCCTCACCCTGCTCCAAATAAATCATGGACGTGGAGTGGCTGACTAACTTCGGATTAAACAACGCATACTCTACCGTTTTGTCTCCATCTTCATAATAAATAGCGCACATTCTTTTGTTCAAACCTACCTGGTTTGCAGATAACCCCACACCCGGGCGCAGTTCATAGCGGGTAGCCAGCTCTTCATTTTGGCTATTTTTCAGATAATCCAGCATCCATTGCATCTGTTGAAGATCCTCTTCAGATAGTGGCAAGCATACCGGATCAACCTTCGTACGCAAAATAGACTCCCCTTCACGCACGATATCCTTCGTGAGAAGCATGTCCATCGATTGATTACTCATTCGTCAGCCTCGATTCATTAAAATAAATATATTTTCATGTGATGTACTGCCATGTAATATGTGATGCGGTGCAAAAACTGTGGGATTTCCCGGTTTTCTGCAAGTTTTATCCCATAAATTATATCTATTCATGAAATGAATTGTCAAAATAAAGCGACGTTTTTTTGGGGGGAAATTGGCGCAATAAAGACCTCTACGGGGGCGTCCTACTCTTTTAGATTAAGTCATTAAATATACACTGCCTTTATTATTTATCACATTAAATGATTTTGTCTCTATATAAAAGCCTCCTAAATCATTTCAATGATCAGGAGGCTTTTGAAAATAATTTTTCTTACTATTAAGATGGCTGCTCCAACGCACTTGGAGCTTCACTAAACAGCTTCGCCTTTGGATTCGGGTGTGTCCAGGTATTATAATATTGCGAGTTCTTGCCGTAGGAGTTGTCAATGACAACGTGCGGCATATCAAGCAGACAGGCCAGAATGTGACCGTGCAGCCGTGAAGTGCGAACCTCGCGGTAAGAGCTGAACAGGGTAACCGCTTTGTTCATGAGATGATCTGTGTACTTGTACCAGAATGTACGCGTGGGCAACGGGCCGCCGATTTTCTTATCCAGTCGGTAAAACTTCTGGAAATAGACAATTCCCTTCACTTCCAGCGGAGTGAACAAAGTATCCCAGTCCAGACGGTGAGCGGCATCTGCCTCGTCATCGAACTTCTTTTGTCCACCCACCGTTTCAATATCAGTCCGCAGGAAATACAATACATCCTTCACCGTTTCCGTAGTCGGCTTCAATGGCCAGAGCTGGTGAGCCATATCAGGACATAGTGTGATACTGCACTGGTTCAGCTTGTCCTTAGCCCACTGATAAGAGCGAGTATCCCGCACAAACATATGTAGATCCGGGTGAGCATTAAACAGGGCAGCGACCTCATTAGCCTTCTGTTCAGATTGAAAGTGGATCGTTTGCGGCATAATCACAATTCGGTGGTTAGGGAAATCGCGAACGATGCGTTCCCGCAAATTTTGGTGATTTGAATAGAGATCGCCGAAGTTGCCGCCGCCGTGACACACGATAATCCAGTCACCCGGGATTTGAAGCTGATCGGGAATATCCATGGCGCTATAACGGGCACGGACACGGATGCCATTATCCTTGAAGAACGCCTCAGTGCCTTTCATGATGAGTACATCCCCACCGTTATTATAGACGGGATAGTCGACATAAATGATATTCGAACCTTGGGGGACTACGTCGAGAATGACGCTCAGCTTGTTTTTCAGTTTAGCCATGGGATGCAAATTCGGCATCTTTCAGTTCTCCCTTCCTGCGCTTCTTTTGTATAGTCTGAATGACAAATGTAATATCACTTTTATCAAAAATGATCCGTGATAGCGGAACATTGAAAAACATGGGGAACGAGAACAGTGAGAACGCCAACCGAACACAAGCGCCTACAAGCAAAGCAATCGCAATGCCATCCAGACCGAAGATCGGTGTACAAATAAAAAACAGACCGACGGTGATCGCATAGGCTACAATTTGCCGGAACAATACCAGTCCCGGACGCCCCAGCGCGTTAAAGGCCGAAGCCAGAATCCATGAGCCGCCACCAATGATACATTCCAGTGACAGCAGGTAGAACGTTAGCGATGCTTCCAGAAAAGCGGGGCCGTACAGCAAACCCAGCATGTATCGTCCAATGAAGAGAGCAGGCACAATGACGATTAGCATCGCAGCCATAGAGATGCGAAAAGCACGTCCTACCGTTTCGACAATCTTGCTGTGCTCCATTCCCGTAACCTTTGGAAAGGTAACGTTAGTGACGGCATTTTGCACTACATTGAACACACGAGACAAGGCGTAGACGACAGAGTACAGGCCGAACGCTTTGGGTGATAGCAGTGCCACAATAACGATTTTGTCCGTTTGTGTGGACAGCGTCCCCATCAACTCCATCCCGTAAACCCTCGCTCCATAGCTATAATAAGGACGAAGCACTTGGCGGCTGGTAAATGGGCGGAAAGTACGCAAATTCATATACTTGCGCAAACGGAGGAACGCCCACACTAGTGCAAGGAAACTCGCGGCAAAATTCACTGCTCCAGCCAGTTGCACATTGAGCAAGCCCATCAGCCACAGTGTCACCAGACCGATGAAATTCAGTAGTGGGTAGTAAAACAACAGGCCGTTATATACGCTAAATCGATCCAGCCCTTGCGACAATGCTGTCGTCAGCGCTGTAAGCACTGCCAGCGGTATGGCTGCCGCACAATAAAGCTGGGACAGTTGGATGATGTCCGCACCATAACCATTCAGCCACAGCGGCATGCATATCCAGGCCACCGCTCCTGCCAACAAGCTGGCAGGCAACTGAATCCAGAGCGACAACGCCAGCAATTCTTCCGTCGTGCCTGTTTTCTTCTTGATGTTATAAATTAACGACGTTGGTAACCCGAAGCTCAACACACTGCCGATCAGCGTAGGCCAGAACAGAACTGCCGCCAGTTCTCCTTTCCCCTCTACTCCGAGCATACGTGCGGTCAGGATGGAAGTCAGGGTCGTAACGATTAGCACAAAAAAATTGTTAAAGCTCGTGCGCATGATCGTTTTGGCGAGACTGTCACCCGTGAATACTTTCCTTGCTGCTGTCCATGTGCTCATGTTACGTCCAACTCCTGTTCCTTATTAAGCCTCTCGTCTCTATGCTCGCATCGCGTCTTTTGACGCACCTCCATCAGCCTACCGTTTTTTTGGAATTGCGTTCAGGCAACTGCCCCCCGCCAACAAGCTCCTTTGGACTTGAAAAGATTGCTTTCAACGCTCTTCTATAGCCTTGAATGGCAGTATGATTTTTCTTGGGCTTTTCTCTCAAAATCTGATACAACGTCGTCCAGTATAGCGCTGCATAACCAATCGGCCCAGATCCCTCATCACGCAGTAAATGAATATGATTCATCACACGCATATAAGTAACCTGCTCCATATTGTCGCGTGAGGACGGCGATTCGTGATGAAGCAGCGTAAGCGCCGGGTTAATGTATAACGGACCGCTTTTCATTGCGATGCGCGAAAGTAACAGATCCTCGCCTACGCTATAGCTTTGCAACCAAGGTACCGGCTCCAGACTGCGAATCGCCTCACGGCGAAATGACATATTGCAGCCATGAAAAAACTGGGTTCTAAACGTCTTCTTGGCCTTATGCCAGTTATACATCGAGCCGGACTGACCGCTGAGGGACAACCTCCCTTTGGACAAAGACTGCTGGAATGACAGCAAGCATCGAATCGTTCCCATGAAGCTGTTACTCATTCCCTGTGCAATACCGCCGACACCAGCAGCCTGCGGGTAAGCTTCATAGGTACGCATCAACTCATTTAAATAGTTGCTCGGCAACTCAACATCATCGTCAAGGAACAAAATAATGTCACCCTGCGCAAGTTCAGCTGTCTTTACACGAGATAACCATAATCCCGGCTGCTCCTTACGATGATATCGGTAGGTAATTCCTGCTCTGCCCAACTGACGCTCATAGCGTTCCAGCACATGCTTCGGCAGTTCTCCGTCATCAATAATCCATAGCTCGGTTTCACATGCCTCCGGTGCTCCCCCAATGGCAATTGAATTGATGCATCGGGTCAGATCGTCAACCCGATTTCGGGTGCACAGAGCAATGGACAAGCTTAACATCATACTCCCCCTTTATCCTGTCAATGTGTAAAAAAACAGATTACTGAACCGCCGGGCCTAAATATTCGTTATATTTTTGCTTGCGCGGGTTCAGAATGAACAACACCCCCTGCTTGTATCCATCTGCGGCATTAAAATTGCGACGCAGCGTTTCTTTGAGCATCAAGTAGGATAAGGTCCATAAAAGGGCTCCATACTGAATCACTCCAGCCTTTTTCAAGGCAAGAAAATAATAGTGGTTAATCGCTGTAGCCTTGGCTACTTTGCCCGCCTTATCGCGCGAGCTTGGAGATTCATGATGAATAATGGTTAAGTCAGGATTGATAACCAATTTGCCGTAACGGCTCGCCAACTGGCACATGTACAAATCATCAGCCACAGCATAACTGGTCATCCACGGATACGGCTTCATATCCCGAAGCGCATCCCTACGAAAGGACATATTGCAGCCATGAAAGAATTCTGTATCGAAAACCTCAGTTGCTTCGCCCCAACGCAGCAAAGAACCTGCCAGACTACTAGGCGAGAGCTTGCCGAGGGATGAAGACATCTGAAATGTCAAAACGCCCAGCAGCTTTCCTGCCCGGCTCGAATGTAATCCCTTTGCAATCCCTCCAACACCCACAATCGTTTTATCCTGATCATAGGTATCGAGCAAGCGCCGGATATAGAGTTTATCGTCCAGTTCTGCATCATCGTCAAAATACAGCACAATATCATACCGCACAAGGGACAAGGCCTCATAGCGAGATAACCAAACGCCGGGACGACTTTTTTTATAATATTTCAAAACGCTTTGAGGCAATCCGGATACCATGTGACGGTACTGCTCGATCTGTTGGTCGGAAATATCGCCGTCATCAACAATCAGCAGTTCTACAGCCGTATGCTCCAATTGCTGCTGTACTGCAATAGATTGTATACAGCGTGTCAGGTCTTCGATCCGGTTGCGGGTACAAATGATGATGGAGACATCGGACATGCCATTACCTCCTGTGTGTGTATCCAGATGCTTTGGAAGAGATATTCAAAGTTTTTCCAATTGCTGGATTATATATGTTTATTGTATCTTTGACAGCGTTTTAGTGTATATACCTCTTTTGTATACTTTTTCAGTCTCCAAAAGGGTAGACAATCCTCTAAAAAGAGTAAAAAAATAGGATTGGCTTCTAATGCCAATCCTGATTTACCCTTGGAAGTCCAGAAACAACGTCGCATTCACATACCGACGTGCCATGGACAAAAAATAACTATTTTGCACCGCTACTGCTGCCACCAGCAAAGTATTACGCACTGCTTCACACTGGTTAGGGGTCAAATGCTGTAAACGACTGGTGTATTGATCAGCCGCCTGAACCAGCAACTCCTCTGTCGCACCTTCCTGACGCTGCTGTACTGTAACGGAATCTCCGTTATCCTTTACATAGCCTGCACCAGCAACATCGAGCAGTTGGTCTCCGTTCGCATCCAGCTCCTCAAACAAAGTTGAATATGCGGCGTACAAATCAACCGGCTGGATCAGATCGTCCGTATCATCTTCGGGCTGTTGGAACAGGATATGAAATAGCTGACGAATGGATTCAAAATCAAGACATGATTTTAAATCTTCTACAATGAGCAATATAGCTGCCTGGTTGACCGAGTATTTTTTGCCGATCTTCGGAGCGCCGAGAAATTCCTTGAAGTCGCGTTTGACCCAATTTTGCATAGATGCTAGTGACACATGGCTGTACTCGACTAGTTGCCCCAGGGAAACAATCTCTTGCAGCGAAAAGGCTGCGCTGTGCTTTCCCTTGATGATTTTATCTAGCACAGGTGTCACATCGGTGTATAAAAATGTCGGCATCGCGCTCCCGGAGCGGGCGAGATGGCCATGAGTGCGCCTCCAGGCGTCCTGCAGAACGGCCAAAGGCTGCAATTCGCGGCGACCTTCCATGGCCAGCAGCAAATGGGCCATATCACGACGAGTAAGGGTAAAAGACTCCATCTGCTTTCCTCCCTTTATTACATTTCAAGTTCATTTGAACTCATCATACGCCCTCAAACTAGGCTTGTAAAGTGAAGCAATGAGACGTGCGGGTTCTATTATGCCTTATTTTCTGTGTAAATTGGAGGTAGGCGACCTGCTACGATTCCATATGAACCTTGTATATTTTCTTTTAAGTTCTTAAAATAAGTTCAAGTGAACTTAAAATGGAGTTCCTTAAAAAAATTGAACGAAAAAGGGATGAGTGAAAATTATATGGGTATAGGTGTCAGTCTATTTTTGTTTGCGGTGTTGATTTTATTTAGTGCTTTCTTCGTGGCTACCGAGTTTGCGATTATTAAAATCCGTTCCAGCCGGGTCGATCAGCTGGTTGTGGAGAACCGTAAAAACGCACTGGCGCTACAAAAGGTCGTCAATAATCTGGACGGCTACCTGTCCGCCTGTCAGCTTGGTATTACGATTACAGCGTTGGGACTCGGCTGGCTCGGTGAACCGACCGTAGTCAAATTGCTGGAGCCTCTCTTTCAACAGCTCAACATCAATGGGGATTTTTCACATATCCTGGCCTTTATTATTTCATTCGTCATTGTAACTTACCTGCACGTGGTGATCGGCGAACTGGCTCCCAAAACATTGGCGATCCGCAAAGCGGAAGCTGTCAGTTTGTTAACCTCTCCAGTCATCGTGTGGTTTAACCGGATTATGTATCCGTTTATTTGGCTCCTTAACGGCTCGGCCAATCGTCTGGTTCGTCTGTTTGGTCTTCAACCGGCTAGTGAGCATGAAGAAGCGCACTCTCAGGAAGAAATTCAGATCATTTTGTCCGAAAGCGTGGAAAGTGGTAAGATCAATAACACCGAATATGGCTACGTAAATCGTATCTTTGCTTTTGACGAGACCGTTGCCAAAGAAATTATGGTGCCACGTACAGATATGGTATGCTTGTTTACGAATCGCTCGCTAAAAGAAAACATGCTGACTATTCACGAAGAGCAGTATACCCGTTTTCCGGTGGCGACAGATAGCAAGGATCAGATCATTGGTATGATTAATACCAAACAGCTATTCCTTGAGTATGATCGCAATCCCGAGCTTGTTTTCGACAGCCTGATTCAACCGATCTTGACCGTTCCGGAAGTTATCCCCGTCAACACACTGCTGAAACGTATGCAGAAGGAGCAGGTTCATATCGCTCTCCTGGTCGATGAATACGGTGGAACCTCCGGTCTTATTACCATCGAGGACATTTTGGAGGAGATTGTTGGCGAAATTCGGGACGAATTTGATAAGGATGAACGGAAGGAAATCGAGAAACTGACGGAGAACAGTTATTTGATGGATGGTAAAGTGATGCTTTCCGATCTGAGTGATCTGACTGGCTTGACATTGGACGATGAAGACGTGGATACTGTCGGAGGGTGGGTGTATAGCCGGGTTCCGGAACCTAGACAGGGCAAGGAATTCATAGAAGAAGATGTGAAATTTATCATTCGTGAAATGGGTAAAAATCGTATTCGTCGGGTGGAGATTATTTTACACTACACATCCCCCGCATCTGAATTGGAAGCAGAATCGGACACTTCTTCCCGGGAATGAACCGTGTGACCTGAGCGTTTATCTTTGCACTTGACACTTGTGTTCACTCCTACTGAAATGACATATCTCCAGGGCAAACGGCTTAGGTCGTTTGCCCTGCACGCGTGTAAGGAGGAGCTAGTAAAGTGGATATTTTATCTTCTATTATTATGGGAATTATTGAAGGGCTGACAGAGTTTTTGCCGGTCTCTTCGACGGGTCACATGATCCTCACGGCTGATCTTCTAGGATTAAACACAGAGAATGATACGGTCAAAACGTTTGAGGTTATCGTGCAATTAGGTGCTGTGCTGGCAGTCGTCGTATTATACTGGCGCAGATTCCTGAGCCTGTTTGATTTCAGACGCAAAATCTCGAGTCAGCCACGTCTAAACCTGTTACATATTATTTTAGCCATGATCCCAGCTGGGCTAATTGGCGTACTGTTCCGTGATGTAATTAAGCAATACCTGTTTGGTCCTGAAACGGTTCTCTATAGTTTAGTCATCGGAGGCCTGTTGATGATTGCGGCCGAGAAATTTCATCCGCCCATTAGATCACATACGTTGGATGAGATCACGTACAAACAGGCTTTTACCATCGGTCTGTTCCAAGTCCTAGCTCTATGGCCAGGCTTCTCCCGTTCAGGCTCAACCATGTCTGGGGGCCTATTCGCACGTGTAAGTCATACGGCAGCCGCGGAATTTACATTCCTCGTATCGGTTCCGGTCATGCTGGGTGCATCGGGTATTGATATGATTAAAAGTATGGATCATCTGTCTATGAGTGATTTTCCGGTGTTCGCAGCAGGCTTTATTACTTCCTTTATCGTCGGGATGCTGGCGATCAAAACATTCCTCGGTCTGCTCAAACGCTTGAGTCTGACTACGTTCGCCATTTACCGCTTCGTGCTGGCGGCTGTGTTCTTTTTCATTATTTTATAAGCCATTGTTTGGTACCGATAACCACTAACTAAAAAGGGATATCCATAGGATCTGAATGATCAGCCTTGGATATCCCTTTTACTATTTTGCAGAAAGGATAGATCGTACTGAACGATCCCTATCATGCGTTCTGATTATTGTTTGGATTCCAGCGTAGTCAAATATTCCGAGATTTGAGCTGGCGTTTTAGCGTATTTGCTGTGCAAATGAGCAATTTTTTCGCCATTTCGGAACACGAGCAGACTCGGAATGCCGCGCACTTGATTTTCGTCGGCAATCGGCTGGAATTTCTCCGCATCAAGCGCAAAGAAACGCTTATCCGCGTTTTCTTCTATAATGCCGTCCATAAATTTATCCAGTGTCTTGCAATCCGGACACCAGGTTGTATCAAATTTCACGACGGTCAGACCGTCACCGTTAATTAAATCCTGATATTGCTGCTGAGATTCGATGCGTTCCATTCGTTAGTCCCTCCTAGGTTGTATTTACAAAACATCTCCATATTCACATATGGAATTATATAAACGGAAGCTTATTCTTATATTGTAATGGTTCTTTTATAAATTGCAACTGGGACGGGTACATGTTTGACACTTGTCCCATCATTGCCGGGATCAGCGGTATTGCGCATCATAACGATTGGCTCGGCTAATTTGCTGTAGCGCCTGCCGCTCTTGTTGAGTTAGCAGTGCAATATCTGCAGCAGAAATATTATGCTCCAATTGTCCCAAAGAGCTTGCACCCGGGATCACAGCAGCGACAGTCGGATGTGAAAGGCTATAACGGATAGCTGTCTGCCCCATACTACGGTCCGCCCCTGCAAAAGCCTTTAATTGCTTACGCACGTCCAGCAGCTCTGCTTCTTCGTAGTCTAGGTATCCCTTCGCTGCCTTTTCTTCCCCCTTATCAGCCAATACACCGCTCGCTACGGGTCCACGTGCAATCACGCTGATTCCCCGCTCCTGAAGCAAAGACAGTACCTCTTCCTCTGCACGTCGGTCCAGTAAACTATACTGATTCATAACACTAACGATATTCGAGCGTTTGACATATTCACGGATGACGTGCGGGCGAATGGAGGAAATACCATAATAACGGATGACGCCCTCCCGCTGTAGCTGCTCAAAAGCCTCAATGGTTTCGTCTATCGGATCGTTAATTGTCCCTCCATGCAGCTGATACAGGTCGATATAGTCCGTTCCCAGGCGGCTCAGGCTCTCTTTAACAGCAGACAGAATATATTTCTTGGATGGGTCCCATCCCCAGCCCTCCTGCCCCGGTAGACGCCGATTGCCGACCTTGGTCGCCAGGATGACATCCTGTCGCCGTCCACGGATCGCTGCACCCACAATTTCTTCATTGCGTCCGTGCTGGTACAAATCGGCCGTATCCAACAGGTTTACGCCTTTATCCAACGCTTCATGAATCAAGTAAACAGCTTGCTGCTCCTCCGTACCGACCGACATACATCCCAGGCCAATCTCACCTACCAGCAAATCTGATGATCCTAGGCGGTTTCTTTTCATTTATGCTCCCCTCACTTCCAATAACGTATAACTTTAAATTTTCAATATTTCTCTATTATACGAAAAAAACAACCCCAAAGACATAGAGACTCCACGCTCTCCAATCCTTAGAGGTTGTTGTATGAGATTTGTATTCCATTCATGCTATCCGAACAGCCATTGAACGGCCTTAGGAAATTGACGCTGAAAACAATCCACACGATGTACCGCATCCTGATCCAGCTCAAGAAGCACATCTTTTGCATCCAGTCCCTGTGTCCGCAGCAACTCGTATGCCTGGAGGGTGAGCGGAACCATATCTTTTTGTACATTCGTCTTTCCTTCACCTTCACGGGTCCCGACAGATATATAAAAGCGTTGTGTCCCATCCCTCACAGTTGCACATGATGCAGATTGCATATAATCAATCATACCCGGATACCAATACGAGCCTGAGATAGAACCGACGCGTCCGAATACGTCCTTATACTGGAAGACGGCATACATGGAAATTAATCCGCCCAATGAGGCGCCGATAATGCCCGTATGCTCCGTTCCAGTATGCACTGGATATTTTGCCTCGACGTATGGCATTACTTTTGTAACCACAAACGCCAGATAGGCATCTCCACCACCACCAAAAGTAGGTCTTCCTTCTACTAAAGCAGCTGCCTTCCAAGGCGTATAATCATCCAGCCGATTTACGGGCTGAATACCCACCAGCACCACACGGGGCAGCTCTCCCGTAGAAAAACCTCTTTCCAGCTCATCCAACCCGCTTAGAAATAAAGAGCTGCCATCCTGCACATACAGCACCGGATACAGCTCATTATGATTCATGGAGATGGGAGGTGTATAAACGTGCACAAGGTACCCATCTAATGGAATTTCATCTACATGACCTTTCATCCTACACAGTCCTCCATGATGTGAATGTATTTATTACAGTGCAGCATCAATTTCCTTGATCATTTCAGATACGGATTCCAGACCATTACCTGATAGGTACCAGTAGTTAGGATCAAGGTATACAATATGACCGTTTTTAAATGCATTGGTTTTCTTCACCAGTTCATTCTCCATGGTTTGTTTGCCTGTAACCTGTTCCTTGCCTTCTTCGACCACCACAGCCCCACGGTCAACGACAAAAATATAATCCGGATTTTTTTGCTGTACATATTCAAAAGAAACCTTTTGTCCATGCGTGGATACTTTAATGCCAGGATCTACAGGGGTTACGCCAAAAGCATCATGAATGATACCGAAACGGGATTGTGAGCCATATGCGCTCAGGCTTCCTTCATTTGTCAGCACGATCAGTCCTTTAGCTTTGCTCGCTACAGCCTTGTCATGTACGCCCTTGATGGAGCTATCAATCGCAGCCAGTTCCTGCTTGGCAGCATCCTCTTTGTCGAAGATTTGCCCCAGTGTTTCAACGTTTTTC
Organism: Paenibacillus peoriae; assembly: GCF_022531965.1. GTDB lineage: Bacteria > Bacillota > Bacilli > Paenibacillales > Paenibacillaceae > Paenibacillus > Paenibacillus polymyxa_D. The sequence continues at coordinate 4,901,163 of NZ_CP092831.1, forward strand.
TTAAAGGAATGGATATAATCCTTGGTGTCTACCGCCATCGAAATGGTCGGTGCAATTTTGCTCAACTCTTTATATGCATCAGCTTGTCTGCCGCCGATGATGATCAGTTCAGGAGACAGATCACTGATTTTCTCGTAATCCGGTTCAAACAGCGTGCCCGCACTTGCATATTTGGAATCTTTATATTTGCTCAAATACGTAGGAAGATCCTGCTGCGCCACTGCCGCAACGTCAACACCCAGCTTATCGAGCGTATCCAATGAACCAAAATCAAAGACAACGACATTTTTGGGGTTAACTTTGACTTGGACCGGGTTTTCATCCAGTGCGTGTTTGACCGAGATGGTTTTGGATTCCGTTGTTGCAGCAGAGGAGCCGTTTCCAGTCGTCTCTTGTGTTGCCGGAGCTGCTTTGCCACAGGCTGACGCGATCAGTACCAATGCAAGCATCAGCGTTAAAAACATCATATTTTTCTTCATTTAACATTCCCCCTAAGTGAAATAAACGCAAATTTTATGGTCACCAATCTGTTGAATCGGAATATCCATATCGTACAAGTCCTTTAATACCTGACTATCAATCATCTCGTCTGCCGTTCCTTGTTTTAGCAACCTGCCATCCTTCATCCCCACAATATAGTCTGAATAGCAGGATGCAAAATTAATGTCGTGCAGCACGACTAGAATCGTTTTGCCGAGATCATCAACTAAACCACGCAACGTCTTCATAATCTGAACCGAATGCTTCATATCCAGATTGTTCAGTGGCTCATCCAGGAGGATGTATTCTGTGTCCTGAGCCAAAATCATGGCAATAAAAGCCCGTTGTCGCTGTCCCCCACTAAGCAAATCAATATGCTTGTCCTTCATATCCTCCAGTCCCATGTAAGCCATAGATTGCTCCACCATTTTGCGATCCTCGCTGTTCAATCTGCCCTTGGAATACGGAAAACGACCGAAACTGACTAGTTCCTTCACGGTTAAGCGGATGTTGACATCGTTGGTCTGTTTTAAAATCGATATCTTCCGAGCTAGCTCCTCACTTTTCGTCAGGCTCACGGCCTGCCCGTCAATGAGGATTTCTCCCTCATCACTGTCAGTCAGGCGACTGATCATCGACAACAAGGTGCTTTTTCCAGCGCCGTTAGGTCCAATAAAGGAGGTAATCGTGCCTTTAGGTACAGTGACAGATACCTGATCCACCACATTTTTATTCCCGTAGCGTTTGGTTACGTTTTTGACTTCTACCATGACTTATTCTCCCGCAGCAAAAGGTACAGGAAGTACACCCCCCCGATAAAGTTAATAATGACGCTGACTGTTGTCGATAAGTCGAATACTCTTTCTGCCAGCAGTTGGCATCCTGCCAACGCAATAACACTGACACAGATAGAGGTCGGAATAATATAACGATGCTGATAGGTTTTCATCACCTGATAAGCCACATTGGCCACAATTAATCCGAGAAACGTAATCGGCCCGACAAGCGCTGTAGAAATGGAAATGAGAATCGCTACGATAATTAGCAGCCTTTTGATAATAAAACCATAAGGGAGACCTAAATTAATCGCATGCTCTCGTCCGAGCGACAGCACGTCCAGATACTTGATGAATCTCCACGCATAAGCAAATACGAGCACAAGCACGAATACAGAAAGCCATAACAGTTCGGTGTTTACATTACTAAAGCTGGCAAAGCTCTTGTCCTGGATTTTCGCAAATTCGTTTGGATCAATCAGTACCTCCATAAAGGTAGACAGACTGTTGAATAGTGTGCCGAACACCAGACCAATCAGCAAAAGTACATAAATCCCACGTCCATCTTTGCGGAAAATTAATTTGTATAGCAGTCCTGCGAACAGCACCATCAGCCCCACCGACAGCAAGAAGTTTAATTCTTTGCTGGTCGAAATCAACGGGACGGAGCCAAATGCAAAAATAATCGTCGTCTGAATCAGCATGTACAGTGAATCCAGGCCGATAATACCCGGAGTCAAAATCTTATTATTCGTAACCGTCTGGAAAATAACGGTTGCAAAAGCAATGGAGCCACCTGTCAGAATGAAAGCTGCGATCTTTTTCAATCGTCGTGGCAGCGCGTAATGCCAGGTATGCGGAAGATCTATAAACACGAAAGCAGCAATCAACACAAGCGCGGCAGCGGCTAATATGCCGATTTTTAATTTAGGATTCATAGGCCCTTCTCCTCAGCAGCAAATACAAGAACAACGCGCTCCCGATCACACCCACCGTAAGCCCTACAGAAATTTCATACGGATAAATGATCACCCGTCCCAGAATGTCGCAAAACAGCACAAAGACGGCGCCCAAGATCGCTGTATGGGCCAGGCTTTTTTTCAGATTATCCCCCATATACATACTGACGAGATTAGGTACAACCAGCCCCAAAAAGGGAATTGTCCCGACCGTTAAGATGACAACAGAGGAAACCAAAGCCACGATCACTAACCCGACATTGACGGTGCGCTTGTAATGTACGCCCAAATTCGCCGCAAAATCCTCGCCCATGCCTGCAATTGTGAAACGATTCGCATATATGTACGTCAGCGCAACCAAAGGAACACTAAGATATAGCATCTCATAGCGACCACTCATGATTAGAGAAAAATCCCCCTGCATCCACGAAGAAATGCCCTGGATCAGATTGTATTTGTAAGCAAAAAAGGTCGTTACCGAATTTAAAATACCTCCAAACATCAAGCCGACAAGCGGGATAAATACCGGGTCCTTGAAACGGATTTTATCCAGTATTTTCATGAAAATCAGTGTTCCCCCTAGAGCAAATCCGAAAGCCGTCAGCATCTTCGTCCAAAATCCCGCTGCTCCAAACACCATAATAGCCATCAGCACACCCAATCGTGCCGCATCCATCGTCCCTGCAGTGGTGGGAGAAACAAATCGGTTCCGGGTAAGCTGCTGCATGATCAATCCACAGATACTCATACTCGCCCCTGCGATAATGATACTGATCAATCGTGGGAATCTGCTAATCAGGAGTACCTGCGCCTGATCGTTGGTTAAGTGGAACAAATCAAGTGGAGTTACATCATGAACACCAATAAAAACCGAGGCGAAAGCCAGTACCAGAAAAGCCAGTATTAAATAGCGCAATTTCATCTCTAACTAAGGGAGCCTGTCCAATAACCTGTACCAAGCTTCGGCCCTGTCCTCCCCTCCAATAATGATAATGATTATCAAAATCAACTAGCATAAATTATATCAGTGATATTGTATCTGTCAAATTTTTTTGCAATGAATAAACCATATCAAGAAAGGTGTTAGCAAAACCTGAATAGTCTAAAGAGCGAATGAGCAAATAAGAGCAATATCCTGTAAAATACAGATGGAATATTTAGGATTGCCCTTTCTTTCATTACTGTAGAAAATATTGGAATTGGGGTTTCATTAATTTGATGGACCAAAAAAACAGGAGGAGAATGATGAATCACATACTAATCGTCGAGGACGATATCGCCTTGAGTAACGGTATTGTTCTTGCTCTTAAAGAACCTAACAACGTATTTACACAAACGTATGACACTGCTGCTGCAAAAGAACAATTGAACATCACTGCTTTTGACCTAGTGATACTTGATGTAAACTTGCCGGATGGGAATGGACTCGACCTCTTAACCCATATACGTAAAACAAAAGCTTTACCAGTCATTGTTCTGACTGCGAATGATATGGAAACAGATATTGTCACTGGTCTTGAGCTGGGTGCTGATGACTACATCACCAAACCCTTCAGTCTGATGATACTGAGAGCAAGAGTTGGTGTTCAGCTTAAGAAATCCAAATACTCGCTTGCAGACTCCATTCAGCTAGGTGATTTTTCCTTCTCATTTGAGAGGATGGAATTTAATAAGAATGATATACCGATTGAACTAAGTAAAACGGAGCAAAAATTGTTGCGCATTCTAATCAACAATCGAGGAAATACCGTTTCGCGTGATCATTTAATAGACAGCATCTGGACTGACGGGGCTGAATATGTAGGTGAAAATGCCTTGTCGGTTACGATAAAAAGGCTACGTGACAAGCTCGAGGATCATCCTTCTTCCCCACAATATATTAAAACGGTTTATGGGCTGGGCTACACATGGGCGTTGAAATGACAACACTCCTATATATATGTATTGGAATTGCCGTTGTTGCTGTATGCACCGCTGTGGGTGCTATTATGCTGTATCGCAGGAGCATCCATAAAACAATGAAAACCATTGAGAACATGCTGGATGCCGCGATAAATGGCAGCTTCTCAGAGGATGTCTTTGATGAATCCGTTCTTTCTTCAATAGAAGCTAAATTCGTGAGATTTCTTTCCATTTGTTCCGTGTCCTCCAAAAATCTGCTTGCTGAAAAGAATAAAATAAATGAGCTGATTTCCGATATTTCACACCAAACGAAAACACCATTGGCCAACATCCTGCTTTATTCCCAACTACTTAGCGAATACGAACTATCACAGGATACCTCCACTTGTGTGAAAGCTCTATCAACACAGGCCGAAAAGCTTAATTTCCTAATCCAGGCATTGTTGAAAACATCGCGGCTTGAAACGGGGATTATCACGGTAGCGCCAAGGCAAGAATCTGTTCATAAGCTCCTTGATGCTGCACTGGAGCAAATAACGCCAAAAGCAGATGCCAAAGGGATTTCAGTTATTAGGGAGGACACCGTTATTCATGCTTATTTTGACCTAAAGTGGACCAGTGAAGCTGTCTATAACATTATGGATAACGCTATAAAATATACAGAGACAGGCGGAAGCATGGATATAAAAGTGATGGCATACGAATTGTTTTGTCGAATTGATATTACTGATAGCGGCATAGGCATTGCAGAAGAAGAACAAGGGAAGATCTTTACCCGCTTTTATCGCTCCCCTACTGTTAACTCGCAGGAGGGTGTCGGGATTGGACTGTTTTTAGCTAGAGAAATCATCGCTGCGGAGGGTGGGTACATCAAAGTACGGTCACACTACGGCCGTGGTTCTACCTTCTCTATTTTTCTTTCTATGGATACTTAATTCTTTCAATACCGTTAGATTTCAGAAAGATTGTAGAAAGATTAGTGTGTTAGTGTCTGTACTGTAGATGACTACGATACAGACATTTTTTTGTGGAGGAGAATGTATATGGCTCTATTAAAAACTCAGGCATTAAGGAAGCATTACGGGAACGGAGATACTGCTGTTCATGCCTTAGACGACGTGAATCTGGAGGTGGAAAGCGGAGAATTTGTCGCTATTGTCGGTACGTCCGGGAGCGGAAAATCTACCCTTCTCCATATGCTGGGTGGACTTGATCGTCCGACAAGTGGAAACGTTACGATTGACGGCAAGGATATTTCTACACTAAAAGACGAAGAATTGACTATTTTTCGCAGACGAAAGATTGGCTTTGTTTTTCAAAATTACAACCTGGTGCCTGTCTTGAATGTCTACGAAAATATTGTGCTTCCTATTGAACTGGACGGTAAAGAACCAGACAAAGCCCACGTAGATAAAATTGTACATACCTTGGGCCTTGACCATAAAATGAATAATCTGCCAAACAATCTTTCCGGTGGACAACAGCAACGTGTAGCTATTGCCAGAGCACTGGCAGCCAAGCCCGCCATTATCTTGGCAGATGAACCCACCGGAAATCTGGACAGTAAAACCAGTTTGGATGTAATGGGATTGATTAAGGTATCCAGCCAGCAGTTCGCCCAAACGATGGTGATGATTACCCACAACGAAGAAATCGCGCAGATGGCAGATCGCATCATCCGCATTGAGGACGGTAAAATAGTTGGCGGTGAAGGCAAATGATCAAAGTAAAAAACAGTAAGGCGGTTCGTAATTTATCAGATAAGAGTTTTAAAGCCAATAAAATCCGCAATATTATTGCGATTATCGCTATTTCCTTAACCACTTTGTTATTTACATCTCTATTTACTATGGGGCTTGGCACGATGGATAGCTTCCAACAGGCAACGATGCGACAGGCTGGTGGGGCAGGGCAGGGTTATCTCAAATATATCAACGATGAGGAATTTAATCACATCAAAGACCACCCTCTTATTAAAGAGATAGCGTATAGCCGCGTGTTAAGTGAAAAGGTGACGAACGAGCAATTTTTAAAGCGCCATGCGGAGTTCTGGTATCATGACGATGTAGGGCTGAAGCTAGGATTGATTGAGCTAGAAAAAGGCCACAAGCCAGTGGCGGAAAATGAGGTTATCGCGGACTCGAAGACCCTACAGTTACTGGGTACTCCCCTGAAAGAGGGCGCCACATTGTCCTTGAAGCTTGAGGTTCACGGCAAAATGGTACAGCGTGAATTTATCCTCTCCGGCTGGTGGAAGAGTGACCCCGCCGCCATGATAGACAGAGGTCAAATTTATGCTTCTAAAGCTTATGTGGATGCACATGCCGAAGAATTACGCTACACATATAAGCAGGATCATGATATGACCGGAACCATCAATGCAACTATCATGTTCGGTAACAGCTCGAATATGCGGGAAAATCTTAATAAAGTGATTACAGAAAGCGGTTATTCCCTTGACAAAAATGCACCGAACTACATTGCAAGTTCTGTGAACTGGGCGTATCTTTCCAACACTTTCAGTTCGAACCCTGAAGCCGTCTTCCCCCTAGCCACTGGTCTGTTACTGATCATGCTTACTGGCTACTTGATCATCTATAATATTTTCCAAATCTCGGTGATGCGTGATATTCGTTTCTACGGTCTTCTAAAAACCATTGGCACAACCAGCAGGCAAATCAGCAGAATTATCCGCAGACAGGCATTATTTCTTTCCTTGATCGGGGTTCCTATCGGCTTGCTCGCAGGTTTTTTAGTCGGCAGATCGCTTATCCCTCTGCTGCTTATGAACACTTCTATGCACGCAAATGCTGAGGTAACTACATCCCCCAGCCCATGGATTTTTATCGGCTCCGCTTTGTTTGCAGTCATGACAGTTATGATCAGTGCATATAAGCCTAGTAGAATTGCGGCGACTGTGTCTCCGATCGAGGCAGTAAGATACGTAGACGGAACTACCAAAAAGGATAAGAAAAAACTAAAAAAATCTACTAACGGTGCTAAAATGCCGCTGATGGCTCGAACCAACTTAGGCCGCAATAAGAAGCGGACTATTTTGGTGCTGCTTAGCCTTTCTCTAGGTCTAGTGCTACTGAATACTACTTTTACATTATCCCAAAGTCTGGATATGAATAAGTATGTGTCTAAAAGTCATGACACTGACTTTCTGATTGCACATGCTGATTATTTTCAAGAACATTTCACGGGCCCTGACAATGCAACGACAGAAAGCTATATTCAGGCCGTTCAGGCACAACCCGGTTTTGAAGAAGGTGGACGATTGTACAGTGGCGGCAATTTATTCACTGTCGAGTATAAAGAGAACAAAGAGGGGAAGAAGCTGTACGGGGAAATCGTCACTCCTGACGCTCGCGGCAACTTATCTGCACCAGTGTATGGGCTTGAAGATCTCCCCCTTCACCGACTACAATTAATTGATGGTGAGCTTGATTATGGCAAGCTAGCTTCAGGAAAGTATATTTTGGAAGGAATCAGGTTAGACAATTACGATCATCCTGAAATGGAACTATCCGTATACAAAGTAGGTGAAAAGGTTACTCTTCATAACTATATGGACACAGCAAATGCCCAGGAGTATACTAGCCATGAATTCACAGTGCTTGGTCATGTTGGCGTAAAATCATCCAATTCTGGTGTAGCCGTTGCTAGTTATACTGACTTCTATCTCCCGGCGGATATCTACAAAACGCTTGTGAAGAAGCCTGTGGTGATGAGTTATGCCTTTAATGTATCCGATAGTAAAGAAAAAACGATGGAGAGCTTCTTAAAGAACTATACCGAAATAAAGGAGCCCACGATGCATTATAAATCCAAATTCACCTCAATTGCCGAGCTTTCAGGTATGCAAAAAACAATTTTGATGATCGGCGGTACGCTCAGTATTATTATTGGGGTGATTGGCATTATTAATTTTGCAAACGCGCTTCTAACTAGTATTCTGACCCGCCATCAAGAATTTGCTATACTACAAAGTATCGGCATGACCAACAAACAATTAAAAACAATGCTTGTTTATGAGGGGATGTACTATGTGCTCGGCACCAGCATATGCTCCATCTTATTAGGAAGCCTATTTTCCGTCCTGATTGCGAGACCCTTGAGTAGTCAAATATGGTTTATGAGTTATAAATTTATTATCTGGCCGCTGATCCTCGTGCTGCCTGTTCTGCTCGCTCTTGGGATCTGTCTTCCTCTCGCTATTTATTCTCTGAGCGACAGGAAAACTATCGTAGAACGACTGCGAACAGAAGAATAAATCCCCCTGTAAAGAAAATGACCTGGTTAAAACTTTTGGCTGGGTCATTATCGTATGCTTTAAAACCATCTATCGCTGGCTATATATAGACCTTTTGGTGAAAGGCCTACTTACCGTCCTGCGACACAAAGGCAAGCCCATCTCCCAGCGTCCAAAAGAGGTACGGTCTCGGGAAACGTTCGGTCATTAGGAACTGGACACCGTCGTTTCAGTCCGTGGAGAAAGTAAGGCTGTGTGGCCACATTTGTGGAACGCAAAACCCGCTTGTACACCACCATTCAGATGCCGGATCGCACGGCGTTATCCATGGAGATTGCGTTTGGTATAGCTGCTTCCCCGTACCCTACTGCTGCATTCCAAACGGTAACCGCTGACCGCGGTAAAGAGTTTGCCTGCTATTCAAATTTGGAAGCCACTCATGATGTACAAATCTATTTCGCTGATCCGTATCCCTCCTGGCAACGGGACTCTAATGAAAACGCGAATGGCATTGCTACATCCTCCTTTACTCACAACTGCTTAGCGAATATGATTTGCTGGAGGATACTCCTCTTGTATAAAAGCTCTATCCACACAAGCCGAAAAACTTCATTTCCTTATACATGCATTGCTAAAGGGATCAAATACACAGAAACTGCCGGACACATGAACATTAAAGTGATGCGTACGATTTTTTGCCGAATTGATATTACCGATAATGGCATAGGCATTGTGGAAGAGGAATATGGTAAAATCTTCACGCGCTACTATCGCTCCCATACCGCTAATTCGTAGGAGGGTGTTGGCATTGGACTATTTTTAGCAAGAAAAAGAGCTCATGGTAGAAGGTGGTTACATCAAGATATGTTCACGCCGGGGTAGCTCACCTTTTCCATTTTTCTTTCCATAGGCAGGTTATTCTTTCAACATTGTTAGATTTCAGAAAGATTGTTGAAAGATTATTATGATACGGTCTGTATAGTATAGCAAGGAGATACAGACTATTTCTTGGAGGGAAACAAAATGACTTTATTAAAAACTCAGGCATTAAAGAAAAATTACGGTGATGGGGATACCGCTGTTCATGCCTTAGACGGCGTGAATCTAGAGGTGGAAAGCGGAGAATTTGTCGCTATTGTCGGTACGTCCGGGAGCGGCAAATCCACCCTTCTCCATATGCTGGGTGGACTTGATCGCCCAACCAGTGGAAACGTTACGATTGATGGTAAGGATATTTCTTCACTGAAAGACGAAGAATTGACTATTTTTCGCAGACGAAAGATTGGCTTCGTGTTTCAAAATTACAACCTGGTACCTGTCTTGAATGTCTACGAAAATATTGTGCTTCCTATTGAACTGGACGGTAAAGAACCCGACAAAACCCACGTAGATAAAATTGTACATACCTTGGGCCTTGACCATAAAATGAATAATCTGCCAAACAATCTTTCCGGTGGACAACAGCAACGTGTAGCCATTGCCAGAGCACTGGCAGCCAAGCCCGCCATTATCTTGGCAGATGAACCCACCGGAAATCTGGACAGTAAAACCAGTCTGGATGTGATGGGATTGATCAAAGTATCCAGCCAGCAGTTCCGCCAAACGATAGTGATGATCACCCACAACGAGGAAATTGCGCAAATGGCGGATCGTATCATCCGTATTGAGGACGGTAAAATTGTCGGCGGTGATACAAAATGATCAAGGTAAAGAACAAAAAAGTAATCCGTAATTTATCAGAGAAGAGCTTCAAAGTAAATAAAGCCCGTAACCTCTTTGCTATTGTTGCCATAGCACTAACCTCATTGCTATTTACAACACTGTTCACTATGGGGATTGGCGCTATAGAAAACTTACAACGGGCAACTATGCGACAGGTCGGTGGAGATGGACATGCCGTACTCAAATATATAACGGATGATGAATTTAATCATGTCAAGGATCATCCATTGATCAAGGAAATCGCTTATAACCGTATATTAAGCGACGGAGTTAAAAACGACAACTTCCTAAAACGCCGTACAGAGTTCTGGTATTACGATGATGTAGGGATGAAGCTCGGTTTTATTGAGCTTAAAGAGGGGCACAAGCCTGTCGCAGAAAATGAAGTGATTGCAGACTCCAAGACGTTGCAGCTATTGGATGTTCCACTGAAGATTGGAGCACCTTTGAGAATAAAGCTTAACATACGAGGTAAAGAAGTACAGCGTGATTTTGTCCTCTCTGGCTGGTGGAAAAGTGATCCTGTAGTTAAGGTAGGGCAAATATTCGCTTCTAAAGCCTATGTCGATGCTCATGCCAAGGAATTACAAAGCACCTATAAAAAGGATCACTTCTATACAGGAGTCATTTGTGCATATATGATGTTCGACAATAGTTTTGATTTGCGAGGAAAGCTCAATAAAGTGATTACCGAAAGTGGATATTCGCTTGACGAAGATGCACCGAACTATATCGCGAGTAATGTAAATTGGGCATACATCTCAACCAATTTTAGTCTAGATACAGAGACCATCATAGCGTTGACTTCTGCCCTGTTACTGATCATATTTACTGGTTATTTGATCATCTATAATATATTCCAAATATCGGTAATGCGAGATATCCGTTTTTATGGTCTTTTAAAGACGATCGGTACAAGCAGTAAACAAATTCGCAGGATCATCCGCAGACAAGCGCTGATTCTATCAGTTCTAGGAATCCCGATTGGATTGATTGCAGGTTTTTTTATTGGTAAATCGCTCGTGCCTTTTATTATAAATATGAGTAATTTTAACGGTACCGTGATATCGGTATCTCCCAACCCATGGATTTTTATCGGATCTGCTTTGTTCGCGCTCATTACCGTAATGATCAGCACTTTCAAGCCAGGCAGAGTTGCATCATCCGTATCACCGATAGAAGCAGTCAGATACACAAGTGGGGCAAACAAGAACAATGGTAAGCTGAAAAAATCAACCGGAGGTGCAAAAATCCACCTCATGGCTCGTTCCAACCTGGGGCGTAATAAAAAACGTACTATTTTAGTGGTGATTAGTCTTTCTTTAAGCTTGGTGCTTCTAAATACAGTTTTCACGCTGTCTCAGAGTTTTGATATGGATAAATTTTTATCCAAATTTAATGATACCGATTTTCTCATTGCCCATGCTGGATATTTCCAGGTCCCGAGCAGTTTTAGTGGGCATGAAAATGAAACCACTGAAAGTTTTATTAAGGCTGTACAGGCACAACCAGGCTTTGAAGAAGGCGGTCGATTGTACGGTAGTCCAACGGTTCTCACTGCTGAGAATACAAAAGGAATCACGGATGAAACCCAGAACACTGATGCTCGCGGCAACTTCCTTATAGAAGTGTATGGTCTTGAAGAGCTACCGCTACATCGGCTGCAATTGATTGATGGTGAGCTTGATTTTAAGAAACTAGCTTCCGGTAAGTATATCCTGGAAGGCGTCGAACTGGATGACAACGATAAGCCCTACATGAAATCCACTCATCATAAAGTAGGAGAAAACGTTACTTTGCATAGTTATGTGAGTACATCAGATGCTCCACCGGATAGAGAGTATATAACGCAAAAGTTTACAGTACTTGGCCATGTGGGTATCAAATATTCCAATTCGGATCGCTTTCAGAGTTATAGCTTCTACCTCCCGGCGAATATATACAAATCACTTGTAAAGCAGCCTGCGGTAATGAGCTATGCCTTTAATGTATCTTCAATTCAGGAAGCATCCATGCAGAGTTTTTTGAAGCGATACACTGAAACAATTGAACCAATGATGAGCTATGAATCTAAAATTACATCCAGAGATGCTTTATCAGGTATGCAAACTACTGTTATAATGATCGGCGGCCTGCTCAGCTTGATTATTGGCCTGATTGGTATCCTGAACTTTATTAATGCGATTTTAACCAGCATACTGACCCGACGCAAAGAATTTGCTATGCTGCAGAGCATAGGCATGACCAAACGGCAGCTGCGAGGAATGCTAATTTATGAAGGGTTATATTATGTTGGGGCTACTAGCCTAACCTCTATTCTATTGGCAGTCTTATTTTCTCTTTTGATTGTGAAACCGTTTTGCAGCTTGCTATGGCTTTTAAGCTATCACTTTATAATTTGGCCACTTCTAGTCTCATTGCCTTTACTGTTATTGCTTGGGATACTTATTCCAGCAGCAGTCTATTCTATGAACAACAAACAAAGTATTGTAGAGCGACTTCGAGGATCAGAGTAGATACACCTAACAATAAGAAAGCAAAATACCCATGCGCGTCAAAAAAGATGACTTCTGATCCATTCAGAGATCATCTTTTTATGCTTAGAAAGGTTCTTATTTGCAGAACAACTATCCCCGCCACTCTTCCCGTAAAAGCCCCATTCGGATCGAATCATAATACTCTCCATCATAATATCTGCACTTGCGAAGCCTGGCTTCGAGGGTCATGCCCAGTTTCTCCCCAACCTTCATCATCCGATGGTTTCCTGACCAGGTTGTAAAGCCCACTCTTACTAGAGGTAATGTATTAAACAAATGCGTGATCCACAGTCGAAGCACCCTCGTACCGTACCCACCGCTCCAATACCGCGAATCAAAGATACCTATCCCCATTTCAAGCCATTGGGAAGGCTGATGCTCCCAATAGTAGCTAACCGATCCAATGACCTTACCCTCCACTTCAATGATCCAAAAGTCATCTTGCCCGATTCGCTTTTCCTTCTCTTTTAAATACTCCTCAAAAGAAAGTGGCTTATGTTCATAATAAGGTGCATCCCACTGCTTCCATTCCGGTGCTTCTTCCTTAAAAGTTAACGTCCAAAGAGCCGGCAGGTCTTCTTCTGTAACAGGCCTAATCGTTAAATCCTTATCCGTATACATTGAGTACACTCCTTTTATAATAAAATTCGTTCTATCTATATTGGGCCTTATTGGGCTTTATTGTATCTGCTTTTGCATTATTTCGAATTTCTATTATTGTCCGTCATGAAACTGTATTGTAGCAAGACCGTAATTTAAGTTGACAAACAATCAAAAATAATATATCTTAATATCAAGATAATAAATATAAAGAAAAGTTTTTCGACTGTTTATTTTGTTTAGAAAAACCTAATCATATAAAAACCAAGGAGGATAATGACATGAAACTATTAGGATTGCATCACGTTTCGGCGATTACAGCAGCAGCGGCTAAAAATGTTGATTTTTACACTCAGGTAATGGGACTTCGGTTGATCAAGAAAACGGTGAACCAAGATGATGTTAGTGTGTATCACCTTTTTTACGGAGATGAGCGTGGAACTGCGGGTACAGAAGTCACTTTCTTTGAAATTCCACATGCGGGACAAACTCGTACAGGAAATAACAGCATTTCAGCTCTCTCCCTACGGGTACCAAATGACAAGGCACTGGATTACTGGAAAAACCGCTTCGAGCAGCTGGATGTAAAACATGGCGAAATTACGGATCAAGCAGGACGCCTGGCACTTTCGTTTGAGGATTTTGAAGGACAACGCTTCTTCCTCGTTTCAGATGAGCATGATCACGGAATGCGTGGCGGCACGCCTTGGGAGAAAAGCCCTGTCCCTGCCGAATACGGCATTGTAGGACTTGGGCCCGTTCATCTGACCATTCCCAAAGCGGAGAATACTATTCTCATTCTTGAACAGGTTATGGGCTTCCGCAAAAAGGGCTCCTATCCTTCCCCTGTTGCTGGACAACCGGATGTGGTCATCTATGAAACGGGTGAAGGCGGTACAGGAACTGAGGTGCATCTGGAAGAGCGCAACGATCTGCCACAAGAGCGACCAGGACGCGGCAGTGTGCATCATGTAGCTTTCCGTGTTGAAACCGAGGAAGAGCTCAAACAATGGGTAGAGCGTATTGGTCAGCTGCAAATTTCCAACTCTGGTTTTGTAGATCGCTTTTATTTCCGTTCCTTGTACTTCCGTGAGCCGAACGGCATTCTGTTTGAATTGGCTACCGATGGACCAGGGTTTGACACCGATGAGGAATTGGAGTTTCTGGGCGAATCCCTATCACTGCCTCCATTTTTGGAGTCGCGCCGTGCTTCGATTGAGGCTAATCTCAAACCACTCAACACCAAACATGAATAAGGTATATTTGCTCTAAAATCACACAAAGCCGGGACTCCTACATCATGTAGAGGTTCCCGGCTTTTTTTCGTGCAACCGCCCTGCTTTTACCTATAAAACATGTCATTTGCATGCTTTTCCGCTTTGACAGGTAAGTGAAATGCCCTTTTTAGTTAGCTTACAGCTTTTTATCATCCACACTGTTCAGCCATGCTTCGATTTCTCCGATTACTGAGGCAATGCAACCATCTTGGAATGGCGAGATGAGTCCAGCCAGCTCAACCAATCCGGTAAAGGATCGACTTCCCCCAGCACGACACAGCTTCAAATAATCTTCCCACGCTGCTGTCCGGTCGATACTCATGCGTTTCCAGAATTGGAACGCGCACAGTTGCGCGAGTGTATAGTCAATGTAGTAGAACGGAGATTGGAAAATATGCCCCTGTTTGTGCCAGAATCCGCCCTGCTCCAGATACTCGTTGCCTTCATAATCCAGATGCGGTTTATACTTACGTTCAATGGAGCGCCATGCGCTTTTACGTTCGGCTGGGGTCCAATCCGGATGTTCGTATACAGCATGTTGGAATTCATCCACGGCTACGCCGTAAGGAACGAACAGCAACGATGAAGATAGATGTTCAAAGTGATATTTGTCCGTATCTTCCTCGAAGAACAGATTCATCCAGGGCCATGCAAAAAACTCCATGCTCATAGAGTGAATCTCAGCCGCCTCCATCGTTGGCCAATGGTACTCGGGAATTTCAAAATGTCGGCTTTCATAGACCTGGAAGGCATGACCTGCTTCATGCGTCAATACGTCGATATCACCGGACGTACCATTGAAATTGGAGAAAATAAACGGCGTGCCATATTCGCTCAAAAATGTACAATAGCCTCCACTTTGTTTTCCCTTTTTGCTGATCAAATCCATTAATCCACGTTCGATCATAAAGCTGAAAAATTCATGTGTTTCCGCTGAAAGCTCCTCATACATGCGTGCTCCATTACGAAGGATCCACTTCGGGTCACCTTTAGGCGTAGGATTGCCTGACAGGAAGTTGAAGCCTTCATCGTAATAGCGAAGCTGATCTACTCCAATCCGTTCGCGCTGGCGCTCCTTCAGCTTGGTTGCCAAAGGAACGATGTGCTTGAGCACCTGCTCGCGGAAATTGGCTACCATCTCGGCATTGTAATCTGTACGTCCTAAGCGGGCATAGCCCAATTCTACGAAGTTGTCATAGCCCAGCTTGTGTGCCATGCGCGTACGTACCTTGACCAATTCATCATAAATTCGATCCAGCTCGTCCTCATGCTCACTCATAAATTGATATTTAGCCTCGGAGGCCTGTTTGCGTGTCTCCCGATTGGTAGCCATTTCAAATGGCAGGAGCTGTGACAATGTGCGTTCTTCCCCCTCGAACGGGATCTTCGCTGAAGCAATCAATTGAGCATATTCCGAAGTCAGCTTATTCTCCTGCTGCAAATCCTCAATAATATCCGGATGGAACGACTTGAGGGCTACCTCGGCAATACTGAAAAGCTGGCTGCCCCATAGACTCTCCAACTCGTTGCGGAATGGAGAATCCACCAATGCCCGGTAGTAATCGGTTACATACTCCTGAATAACCGGCATGAAATCATCAGCGTACTCTTGCTCCGCTTTGTAAAAGGCGTCCTCCGTATTAATGGAGTGCCGAACTTCCACCAATTGCAATTGCGTTTCCACATTACTGCGCAGCTTATTAATCGCATGAATCACTTCATTTTGACGTTCTACGCTGTCCGCTTCACGAAACTGCTGCAACAGCGTTTTAAACCGCTGTTCAATTTCAGGTTGCTCTGGTCGGCTGTAAGCCATTTGGCTGAATAATGTCATTGCTTCGGTTCCTCCTTAAATGTAATAAATCTGATGCCTATTATACAGTACGATTAGACCAAACTGGAAGCTGAAATTCCAATAAAATACAACCTCAAAAGCCGCAATACTATGTATTGCGGCTTTTGAGCCTAATCTAACTTATATATCATAGATGTCGCTGCCTAAAGCAACCTAAATATATATACAGCCTGGTGGGGATTTATAAGTCTCCCTAATGTCGCAGACCTTCATGCTTTATTGGTTTTGCAAACGATGTGCCGCATGCAGGGTTGGACCGACGAATTCATTCAGCTTGAAGCTACCTTCAATGGCCTGTGTAATGAATTTCTTGGCCTGATCCACTGCTTCACGTACAGTCAGCCCTTGTGCCAAACCAGCCGTTACCGCTGCCGAAGTGGTGCAGCCTGCACCGTGGGTAAAGTTTGTTTTTACAACATCGGCTTCAAACCAGTCAAAAGTGATTCCGTCATATAGCAGATCCATCGCTTTACCTGCACGAATTTTGCCACGGTCCTTGATCAGTACATGCTTAGCTCCACGCTCATGGATAATCGCAGCCGCTTCCTGCATCTGCTCCAGTGTCGTGATCGGTCCATTCTTCGCCAGTTGCGAAGCCTCGAACAAGTTCGGTGTTACCAGGTCAGCGCCAGGGATCAACAATTCCAGCATCGCCTCTGTATTTTCCGGCTGAAGCACTTCATCCGTGCCTTTGCAGACCATGACCGGGTCAATTACGATCCGCTTCAAATCATGCTTTTTCAAATGGCTGGCTACCAGCTCGATAATTTCAACGGAACCAAGCATGCCGGTTTTCATCGCATCAAAGCCGATACCTTCCAATACAGTACGCAGCTGCGCTTCTACCACATCCAACGCAACAGGATATACAAGATGGTCCCAGGTTTTAGGCCCCATCGCTACTACGGTTGTCAATACGGTCATACCATATACGCCAAGCTCCTGAAAGGTTTTCAGGTCTGCCTGAATACCCGCTCCACCGCTTGTGTCGGAGCCGGCTATCGTTAATGTTTTGGGAATCGTCATTTGTTCATGCTCTCCTTCACTTTCTGTGCTGCATTTATCCTAATCCCGCTTGCGAAACTTGTCAACGCGCAATACGATCCTCTCTATGCTAAAAGTCACAAGCGACGGCAGCAGCTAAAAAACGAGAACATCCCCTTTTGAAACGGGAATATCCTCGCAATAACGTGTTATATGAAGAATTTGAAGGAAATTTAGAATTATAAATATCCGCCGGTACTGTGATCATAGGCATGATTCTTTTCATTTGCACGTACGCCCAGGCATAGGCTCTGATACAATTGCTGCTGTTCCGGTGTAGCAAAATTCCGATGCTGCTCAAATAAAGCCATACAACCAATGATATGTTCGGTATAGCTATTATCAACAGACAATTGCAAGCAATGCAGTGTTTGTCCCACTCCCTCGGGGTAATCGCCTTTTCGGAAATAATATTCTGCAAACACCTTACAAAAGGATGCAAAACGAAATGCATTAAAGTGCTTGCGATAATGAGTGTCCCATCGTTCCGGTGCAAGCTCCCAGAAGTTCTTGAGTTGCTGACTAAACAGTCCCAGTTCGGCATCCACGAAATAACCGAACCGGTTCGCCGATTCGAGCAAGGTGTTCAAGCCTTCCAATGTCTCATCCGGATGCTCGCGCAGGTAAGTAATATATTCATAGATTGCAGAAGTGTTGCCCATTTTAATTTCAATACAAAGTCGGTTGCCCTGTGCATATACACGATGCAAGTTGACCACTTTCCAGCCTTCTTCGTCTAAACCCTCAAACCAGCTCAAATCTGCATAACCTTCAATCCATTGCTTGGATTCCTCATATCTACCCTGAAACTCATAGCAACTGGCCTTGAGCAGATGCCCCTGAGCATAGTAATAAACGAGCGGCTTAAGCAGCTCCAGGTGCTCATCTCCGAAACGGTTCCGATTGCGATACAATGCCTGCGCCAGCTCTCTTAGCTCGTCCGCATACATTTCCATCTCGGACCATTGCATTTTTAAAGCAAACACTTGAGATAGCATATGTAAGCCTTCCAATGCGTAAATTTCCGGTAGACGACTACGGTACAAATGGAATTGTACAGCAGCCTTCAAGTTCCGTTGGTTATCCTTAATCTGAATCTGGAATATACGGAAATAGCTGATCGCCAATCGTTCAGAGTGGGTATACTTCTCACTTTCGATGACACAATCATACAGAAGCATGGCGGCTTCATGTCTGCCATCCTCAAACATCGCTTCTGCGGTCTCAAAAATGGCAGGAACGTTCGATAAATCGTCCATCAAATAGGCAAGTACACTGCGTATACACTCCAGCTTGTTCAACTCTGAACAACGCAGGAGAAACGGACGCAACCTCCTCCAGTGCGGCAAGGAATGAATAAAACATTCATCAACATACATCTCGAACAAAGATCCTTCTTCCAATCCCATGGCCTCGGTAATCAGATCAAGCTGATTGACTGAGATCGGCCGTGGTGGGTTCCGATTAAGTATACCGCTAAGTGTACCCGGATTTACCTTGGAAGCATCTGCAAAAGACTGCATTGAAATGCCTTCAGTTTGAATATACTTTTCTATTTCTGCGCGGATCGTGGTGTTTTTTTCCAAAGGGACACCCCCTCAAACGAATGATGGTGACTTTTTCATTACCTTTTAAACCAAAATTTGTTTAATCAAAGTATATGTCTATTTATACGAGAGGTCAATAACTTTAAACACGACTCAGGACATATAAAATCACGAGTTTTGTACGATTTTAAATCTGTTTTATGAAAAAAGACCGTCCTCTGCGGGACAGTCTATTTCTATTATTTTGATGCTGTGGACTTATAGGACAAAAACTAGTTAGCAGTTCTACCGTGAACGTCCGAAATCGACGGCAAACTTAGCGTACCCTTCTACCGTTAACCCTTCATAAAGCAACTCCGAATAGGCATTAGCGGCATCCGTTGCTTGCGGTGAGGTCAGGAACGTCACATGCGGACGCCCTGACCATGGGGCGAGGGACCAATGGCCGTCAGCTTTTGGCGTCAACGTCTTCATATGCCGCACGTATTCGGTCAGCACATGACGATTCTCATCCGGTGAAGCAAGTATAATTCGCTCTCCACCCGGATTGACCAGCGCAGAGGAAAACGCGCGATAGTTATTCGTAACAACCAGATAATGTCGCTGCATATCCATCGGTTCGCCATCAAAAGACATCTGAATGATTCTGTGTGCATCTGGGTCCTTTAGGCCCCCGTCAGCATCATATCTGGCTGGCTGTGTTACATCAATCTGATACCTGATGCCGTCGATGATATCGAAATTAAAGCTTGGAAAATCAGAATTAATCAGCTCTTGCTCTTGTTCTGCTGAAGGATCAATTTGCCGGAATTGACCAGCAGACCACTCCAGCCATTCCCGAATTTCCGTTCCGGTCAGTCGAACGACATGCAGCGTATTCGGAAAATTGTACAGATCGGCGATATGCTTGATCGCCAACGTTCCCGCTGGAATATGGGTATAGTACGATGGGCCATATCTGCCGCCTGTTTTAAAAGGAGCTGCTGCCGACAGAACGGGCAATCCTTCGTACTCGCTCCCTTGCATCTGCTGCTTCACATACCACATTTGCGCATCATTCACGAGCTGAACCGAAGCATCATCCATCACCTGAGCAAAAAAGCTGTTCACCGCCACCGTCGTCTGACCTACAGGTGCACGAATATACTCTAGTGTTCCGGCGTGCTCTTCTGCTACCGCCTGCTGAATGGCAGTATCCGGTTGTACCAGCGCCTCCTTGCGTATCGGATCATACACCGGGCGTACCTCGGCAGCAGATGCAACCACCTTCCACTTTCCTCCACTAAAGGTCAACTCCAGATCAATGATCCCCAGATGATCCCCCCAAAAGCCCGGCTCCACGGCTGGAATATCATGGATGGCACCTCGCTCTAGATCAACACCTGTTTTCCCCATAAACGAAGGTCCAGGGAATACTTTATGGGCATGACCAAACACAATGGCGTCAATCCCTTCCACCCTGCTCAGATGCAGCACCGCATTTTCCATATCAAGTGTTTCGGGAATATCTTCGAAGCCAGCATGGGGCATGGCAATGATCAGATCGGCTCCCGCTGCCTTCATTTCTGGAATAAACCGTCTTGCTGTTTCCAGCATATCTTTGACAATGATTTTCCCCTCCAGCCACGCCTTGTCCCATTGCATAATTTGCGGAGGGACAAAGCCGATGACCCCCACCTTCAATAGATGCTTACTGCCTGCTTCATCCTCTACCGTCTTATCCAGCAATAGATAAGGTGTAAAATAATTTCGTTCTTGTTCTCCTGCTATATAAATGTTGGCATTCACATAAGGAAATTTCGCTCCTTGAAGGCAAGTCTGCAAATATTCCAGTCCATAGTTAAATTCATGATTCCCGATATTGCCCACCTCGTACCCAAGCAGATTCATGGCTTTATAGGCGGGATGCACCGCGCTTGGGTCTTGTTGAAGGCGTTGTACAGCATAATCCCCCATCGGATTCCCTTGAATCACATCTCCGTTATCCAGCAGCAGGTGATTGGGCACCTCTGCCCGGGCCGTTTGAATCAGGCTGGCAGTTTGCGCCAGACCGTAATGCAGCGTTTCCTGATCTGTATAATAGTCATAATTCCACAAGCTGACATGCAGATCGGTTGTAACCATAATGCGGAACTTCACCCTCACAGGACCTACATTTTCATGGCCTGCCTTTTCGTTAATATCCAAAATATCCAATCTTGTTCTCTCCCTCAGCTTCGGTCATAGAGCTTGAACAAGTCTAACAGAGCACTGTTAAGAGAATGTTAATATGATAAATTTTACATCATTTTTACCAAAGTCAGGAGTGGTTTTTACCCTAGCAACGGGACTAGCTGTTAAGATTTGGTTTGTCACAGCATTTACAGGTTTTTTAATTTTATTTTCGTTATTACGATGTTTAGGGGGAAATTATTTTGTTCAAAAAAGCACTGACCTTGTGCATGACCTTCACACTGGCAGCGGGTCTAGCCGCTTGTGGCTCCAATGCAAGCAATAACAACAGCGCGTCCACTCCGGGTACAGATGGTTCTAAAAACGAAAGCACAGCCTATGTTCCTAAGGAGTTAAAGGTACAGTTCGTTCCTTCTCAAAATGCAGATACGCTCGAAGCCAAAGCCAAACCGCTCGAAAATCTACTGGGTGACAAGCTTGGAATCCCGGTGAAAGTAACCGTATCTCCTGACTACAATACGATTGTGGAAGCCATGTCTTCCAAACAGGTAGATGTAGGATTCCTTCCGCCGAATGCTTATGTACTGGCCCACGATAACCGTAAAGCAGCCGACTTGCTGTTGCAAGCTCAACGCTACGGAATTGAAGATGCCACAGGCAAGGACACGACTGAAAAAGTGAACTTTTATAAAGCCATGATCGTAGTGAAAAAGGATTCTCCGATTCAAAGTCTAGCTGATCTGAAAGGCAAGAAGGTTGGCTGGCAAAATGTAACCTCCTCCGCAGGCTACGTGTACCCTGCAGCAGAGCTGAAAAAAGCTGGCGTGGACCCGGACACGGATGTGCAGGGTGTAACAATCAAAGGCCACGATGCTGCTATTCTGGCGTTGCTGAACGGTCAGGTTGATGCGGTAGCTGTTTTCCAAGATGCACGTAACACGGTGAAGAAAGAAATCCCGGATGTATTTGAAAAAACTCGCGTCATTCATTACACAGCTAAAATTCCAAATGACACCGTCAGCGTACGTTCTGATATGGATCAAGCGTGGAGAGACAAGATCAGCCAAGCCTTTATTGACATTGCCAAAGACCCAGCAGGCGGCGAAATCATTAAAGAGATTTACACCCATGTAGGTTATGAAAAGGGCGACGATAAAAACTTCGACTCCGTGCGTGAATACGCCGAAGCTGTTGGTCAAGCGGTTAAGTAATCGGAGCAAGCAAGGTACTGTAATGAAGTAACAGCTACGAAACAGGCTTTACGAATGACAGGGCAGCACCGTCCATGTATTCATGGCGGTGTTGTTTTCATTCCACCCCATCGGGGGAGAAAGTTGGGAGCATATGATCGAATTTCGAAACGTATCGAAAACATACCCGAACGGCACCAAAGGGTTGAACAATATTAATTTGACGATTCAGGAGGGAGAAATGGTCGTCATCGTCGGCTTATCCGGTGCAGGTAAGTCTACCCTGCTGCGTTCCATTAACCGACTGCATGACATTACGTCCGGCGACATTATCGTGGGTGGCAGGTCCGTCACGTCTGCTGGAAGCAGCGAGCTGCGGCGCATTCGCCGTGATATCGGCATGATCTTTCAAAGCTTCAATCTGGTTAAGCGTTCGACGGTGCTCCGCAATGTACTTTCCGGCCGTGTCGGCTATCATTCGACGCTGCGAACCATTCTCGGCCTCTTCCCGAAGGAGGATATCGAACTGGCACTAACAGCGCTGGAGCGCGTGAACATCCGCGAAAAAGCCTACAGCCGGGCAGATGAGCTGTCCGGTGGCCAACAGCAGCGCGTATCCATCGCCCGCGCTCTGGCGCAAGAGGCTAAAATCATTCTGGCGGACGAGCCTGTCGCGTCGCTGGATCCGCTGACCACCCGCCAGGTGATGGATGACCTCCAGCGGATCAACCGTGAAATGCAGATTACGACCATCGTCAATCTGCATTTCATTGATCTCGCGCGCGAATATGCAACGCGGATCATCGGATTGCGCGCCGGAGAAGTGGTCTTTGACGGCACACCGAAGGAAGCTACGGATGAGGCCTTTGCGGAGATCTACGGCCGGGCCATCAAGCATGATGAGCTGCTGGGAGTGGGATCATGAAGCCCGACTCTACTGCCCAGCCGCTCTCTTCGACGCAACCGTCACCGCATGCTGGACCGCCGCAGCCAAGTAAGCCGCCCGCAGGGCCACCTTTGCCAGGACGCTATAAGCGTTACGCCACCTGGATGATCTTTATCGTAGTGCTGGTAGCCTGCTCCATTCATACGGATGCCACGCCTTACCAATTGATCGTTGGCTTACCGGAGATGGGCAAATTGCTGGAGGAAATGTTTCCTCCTGATTGGAGTTACTTGCCTACCATCTGGAAACCGATGCTGGAAACGATCCAGATCGCTATTGTCGGCACGACACTGGGAGCCATATTGGCGATCCCTGTCGCGTTGCTGTGTGCCTATAATGTAATGCCGCGCAAGCTGATTTCGCTGCCGATGCGCACGATCCTGAATCTAGTACGGACGATTCCCGATTTGCTGTTCGCCTCGATCTTTGTGGCGGTATTCGGCATCGGGCCGTTTGCAGGGATGCTCGCCCTGCTCTTCTTCTCCTTTGGCATTATAGCCAAGCTGACCTTTGAGGCGATTGAAGCCATTGATCCCGGACCACTGGAAGCTATGACCGCTGTTGGCGCGAGCCGCATTCAGGTCATCGCCTTTGGTGTCGTTCCGCAAGCTCTGCCTTATTTTGTGTCGTACTTGCTGTATACCTTTGAGGTTAATGTGCGCGCGGCTTCCGTTCTGGGCCTGGTTGGCGCTGGCGGTATCGGTCTGTTGCTTGACCGTTCTCTGGGGCTGTTCCGATATGATCGGGCAAGCATCATTATTCTACTGACCCTCGTCATCGTCCTTGCGATTGATTACGGCAGTAACCTGCTACGGAGGAAATTATTATGAATGATCCTACGCTTCGCAGACCTATGGGCTCCCGCCTGCGCCTATGGGCGATAGCTATTCTGCTAATCATCATTTATATTTGGGCTTTTCGCGGGATGCAGTTTGAAGGATTACAGGGAACGGCCAAAAGTGTCTCTGTCGCTATATTGGACGGCTTCCTTCATCCCGACTGGTCGTTCGTCTACATCCCTGAGGGAGAGGATTTGCTGCGCGGGTTGCTGGATACGCTGGTCATTTCAGTGCTCGGAACCTTCGTGTCCGCATTTGTCTGCCTTCCGTTCGCCTTTTGGGCGTCCAGCAATATGACCCGTCTGCGTCCCTTATCGGGTAGCGGGAAATTTGTACTTAGTGTCATCCGGGTATTTCCCGAAATGATCGTCGCCATCTTGTTTATCAAAGCCGTTGGCCCCGGCTCGTTTGCGGGTGTGCTTGCCCTCGGCATTCATTCCATCGGCATGCTGGCGAAGCTTTTCTCGGAAACGATTGAAAGTGTCGATCACGGGCCCCAGGAAGCTTTGATCGCGTGCGGTGCCAACCGTTGGCAGGTGATTTTCTTCGCCGTGCTACCGCAGGTGATTCCACAGTTTCTTTCGTATTCGCTTTACCGTTTTGAAATTAATATCCGTTCTGCTACCACGCTTGGTCTGGTCGGTGCAGGTGGTATCGGTACTCCGCTACTGTTTGCACTCCAAATGCGCAACTGGAACCGCGTAGGCGTTATCTTGCTCGGCATCGTGGTCCTGATCATTTTGACGGATCTGATTTCCGGCTGGCTGCGCAAACGAATCGTATAATTAGAATTCTAAACGCCAAAAAAGCCTCTCCTGTGTAAAAAGGGACATGTTATGCTCCCATTCACTCGGAAGAGGCTTTTGTCGTTCAACATCTCCCTGCCAATTCATCTAAAACCCGTCGGACTTCCTCAGCCGTATTGTAAAAATGCGGAGCCACACGGATAACATCCTTTCGTGCTGAAACGATCATATTTTGGCTTCTCAAATTCTTCTCCACAGCCGACACGTCCGCTACTTCAACAGCGAGTAGGCTTGGTAATGTGCCTCCCCTGTAAGGTACACGTATGTGTAGCCCTTTGCGTCGTCCATATTCAACGGAAAAATCCAACAACTCACTCATATAAGCCTGAATATTCGTGACCCCAATCTCCAGCAGCAGCTTTAAGGCCGCATTGGCGGCAAAAATGCTAATGAAAGAAGGCAATCCCGTCTCAAAGCGTCGGGCTCCCGCCGCCGGAACCGGGTGAGCAATATCAAACCGGGAAGCGGGCTCCTGCCCAAGCCAGCCCGTAAGACGGGGCTTGAAGCGGTCTATTCGATCCTTGCTTACATAAAGAAAAGCCACGCCCGGAATTCCAAGCATATATTTGCGTGCTCCAGCGACCAGAATATCTACGCCCATTGCCTTTACATCCACTGGAATAATCCCTACAGACTGATAGGCATCCACAAACAGCAACGCCTGATTTCGGTGAGCTATATCTGCAATGGATTTTAAATCCTGCTGAAATCCGTTGGTATAGTTCACTTGTGACACCATAACGAGCGCAGTTTTCTCCGTAACATGCTCCTCATACTGTTCTATTATCACTTCTCCCTCGATGGAGGGGATACAACAGATGTGATCACGGAACATCTCCTGTGCCTGCCAGATGTGTCCCACTGTCGGGAAGTCGGTGTCCGCATACACAATGCCTTCTTTTCCCGATACATAAGGAAGGGCTGTGGCCACCCCGGCAATCGCCTCAGAGGCTGAGGACAGGACCGCAATTTCGTCAGTCTCCGCCCCGATGAGCTTGGCAAAATGCCCTCTAGCCTCCTCCAAACGTGCCATAGACAGATCACCGTTATGACCGTGTTGCAGCAAACTTCGATGATATTCCTCAATGGCAGCGGAAACCGGCCTCGATACGGCCCCTTGGGAACAGCTCCCTACATGGATATGTGAGGACAGCACTGGAAACAGCTGACGGTAGGACTGAAACGGATGTTTCATTTTTCCCTTCGCTCCTCCTGGGCACACCAACGTGCCTTGATATGATCATTTTATTATCCATATCAGCCACCTTAGAACAAGGGCCTCTCTTCCCATCTTCTCGCCGTTAACAGACGATAGACGCAAAGAGAGGCCCTAAGGGATCATATACAAAATCATAAGTTAATGCACGCGTTTGCGTCCAAACCAGCTTTTAAGCACCAAGGTTGCCAGAGCAAGTAATAATAATAACGAGGCCACCGCAAAAGATGCCGAGAACTGATATTCGTTATACAAAATTTCCACATGCAGCGGCAGTGTGTTCGTCTCTCCCCGGATATGTCCAGAGACGACGGACACTGCACCAAACTCACCCATGGCTCGCGCATTACACAAAATGATGCCATACAGCAGACCCCACTTGATGTTCGGCAGCGTCACTTTCCAGAAAATGCGCCAACCGCGCGCGCCCAGCGTGACCGCCGCTTCTTCCTCTTGCTGTCCCTGATCTTCCATCATTGGAATGAGTTCTCGCGCCACAAATGGAAAGGTGATGAACAGCGTCGCTAAAATAATACCAGGCAAAGCAAATATAATTTTAAT
The DNA here is from genome assembly GCF_022531965.1 of Paenibacillus peoriae. Classification (GTDB taxonomy): domain Bacteria; phylum Bacillota; class Bacilli; order Paenibacillales; family Paenibacillaceae; genus Paenibacillus; species Paenibacillus polymyxa_D. The sequence goes on from NZ_CP092831.1 coordinate 4,927,847, forward strand.
ATCATGCTCGTCCAGCCACGGTCCAAGCCAGCCCTGTGCACCAAACACTAATACATACATCAGCCCTCCAACGACAGGAGAGATGGCAAAGGGTAAATCAATCAAGGTGACCAGTAAGCCTTTGCCGCGAAATTGAAATTTCGTGATCAGCCAAGCGGCAGCTACACCAAATACCGTATTCAGCGGTACAGTGATCGCTGCCACCAGCAGCGTCAACCGCAATGCAGACATGGCATCTGGGTCTCGTAGCGCTTCAACGTATACGCCCCATCCTTGCTTGAGCGCTTCGGTAAGCACGACGATTAGCGGCAATACCAGTACCCAGAGCAAAGCTAAAAAAGCAGCAACAATCAGCGTCCACTTTACCCAAGGGGCTTCGGTTGTGACCCTGTTGGGCGGTGCAGATGAACGCACTGGTGCAGAAGCAAGCTCCTGCCCAGTTATTGCTTGTGACATGGTGTATCCCTCCTTAGAACGCGGGTATTATGCGCAGCCCTGCATATTAACGTTAAACAATTACATTAGACAGTTACGTTTAGACAGTACGGCGCCGTGACCAGCGCTGAATGCTGTTAATCACGAATAACAGCACGAATGAAATCACCAACAGCATCAATGCTACCGCCGTAGCTCCTGCATAGTCATTTTGCTCCAGCTTGGACATTATGAGCAGTGGAGCAATTTCCGTCTTCATCGGCATATTGCCAGAAATGAAGACGACAGAGCCGTACTCGCCAATGCCACGGGCAAAGGCGAGCGCAAAACCCGTCAGCAGCGGTGGTACCAGCTCCGGCACAATAACGCTGCAGAAGATACGCCATCTGCCAGCTCCCAGCGTAGCAGCGACCTCCTCCTCGTCCTTGTCCAGTTCCTCCAGCACCGGCTGAACTGTCCGTACGACAAACGGAATGCCAATAAACATCAATGCTAGCGTAATCCCCGTCTGTGAGTACGCCATCCTCCATCCAAGCGGTTCGAACAACGAACCGATCCAGCCGTTCTGCGCATATAGGGCAGTTAGAGCAACCCCCGCTACCGCAGTAGGCAAAGCAAAGGGCAGATCAATCACCGCATCAAAAATTCGTTTCCCCGGAAATTCATAACGCACCAGCACCCAGGCTATCAATAAACCGAGAAACAGGTCGATCAGCGCCGCAGCCGCGGCACACAAAAAGCTAACCTTGTAGGAAGCCAGCACCCTGACATCAGTCGCCACGTCCCAAAATTTCTCCCACGTCAGTCCAGTTGAATTCAGAAGCAGTGCCGATAAAGGCACCAGCACCACCAGACTGAGATACAGCACACTATAACCCATTGTTAACCCGAACCCGGGAAGTACGCGTTTTCGAGTGGCTTGCACTTGACTCATGTTCTGTCCATCCCTCTCTGAATTCATTCACTATGACACTCGCGGCTACCAATCCAATCGTCTACACAGTCCACCTATTTTATGAACTGCCGGGTACATAAATCTGGTCAAAAATGCCTTTGTCGCTGAAATGCTTCTGCTGCGTCTCCTTCCATGTCCCGAATACATCCTTCAAGGTTACGAGCTCCAATTTAGGAAATTGATCCTTGAACTTTGCCGTCACACTCTCCAATGTTGGGCGATAATAATTTTCAGCAGCAATGGTCTGCCCTTCTTCACTGTACAAATATTTCAGGTACGCGTCCGCTACCTCGCGTGTACCTTTTTTATCTACCACCTTATCGACTATTGCTACCGGAGGTTCAGCTAATATACTGATCGATGGATATACGATATCGAATTTATCCGTACCCAGCTCCTTCACCGAGAGCAGTGCTTCATTTTCCCATGCAATCAGCACATCGCCAATTCCACGCTCTACGAAAGTCGTTGTCGCTCCACGTGCTCCGCTATCCAATACCGGCACATGCTTATACAGCTCCTGTACAAACTGCTGGGCCTTGGCTTCATCATTATTGTTCTTCTTGAGCGCATAAGCCCAGGCTGCAAGATAGTTCCAACGTGCTCCACCCGAAGTTTTAGGATTCGGTGTAATGACTTGCACATCGCCACGGATTAAATCGTCCCAGTCCTTAATCCCTTTCGGGTTCCCTTTGCGTACCAATAACACGATGGTTGAAGTGTACGGGGCGCTGTTATGCTCATATTTACTTTGCCATCCCTCTTGAACGAGTCCTTTTTCCTGTAGCGCATCAATATCATAGCCCAGAGCCAGAGTGACCACGTCCGCATCCAGCCCGTCCTGCACAGAACGACTTTGCTTGCCAGATCCTCCGTGAGATTGCTTAATCGTAACCTTCTGTCCTTTCTCCTTCTCCCAATGGGCGGCAAATGCTTTATTATATGCCTCATACAGCTCACGGGTCGGATCATAAGAAACATTGAGCAACTCCACGGCAGCAGAGCTACCATCTACCTCCGTCCCTCCCTTGCTTGCCCCGCAAGCGCTTAGCATCATCGTTAAAACCAAAGATAGTCCGAGAATAAGTCCACTTTTCCATTGCCTCTTCATCAAGACACCCCGAATTCTATGTAATTTGTATTCATTTACGCCTGTTATTTACAGACATAATTAAAAAAAGAGCGGAGAATTCCCTGATGCAGCCCTGTTAGGTCAAACCTGTCGTGTGGACAGTGTCTGCCTGCTGTTCCTAGAGGTTCTCCGCCAAAATGGCGAGATCAAACTTTAATTCTTTAATTCCTACCTGTTTAATGAGTTATACGGATATAATACGAGAGTTTAGGAGTGATGTCAAACCTTTTTTTGGTATGCATTATCTGTACTTTTCTTTCTTTAAGGGGGGCAGTCAGAAACATTGTATATGTTTCCGACCGTTTAGAGGTCATTTACACACGGGGTACGACTTAGTTGGCAACCGTTTCAAGATTAATCGAAAAGACTCCAAAAAGCTTCGGATTGTCCGTAGCCCTTCTCAACCACAGTTCACCTGATCCCACCATGACTCCCTGATAATTAACAAACAAATCATCTGTCTTTTGATTCACAAGCGCCTCGCGAATCGCGTCCGTAAAAATCTGATCATACTTGGCAATAAAATCTTTCTTATTCGGAATCGTTAACGACTTTTCACTATCATTAACACGCAGAGGGTACAAAATATAATCGGCCACTTTCTCCTTGTCATTGTCGGCAACTGCCTTCTGCAGCGCTTTGAACGTGTTCAAAAACGCTTTAGGATCTTGAATACCTGCTACCTCAAATGGATTTTGCGATGGATTGGAGGCTGCCGGAGAAGAAGAAGTATCCGATGAAGCAGCTGGAGCCGAAGGAGCTAACTTTTGTGCATCAGTATCGCTGTTTTCTGCACTCTCGCTCTCTTTCGCTGCTTTGTCATTTTGGGCTGAACCGCTACGATTACCGCCGGCTCCATTCTCGATCACGCTTGTACTGCTTCCAGTATCAATGGTTTCAGCATTCTTATCCTGACCACAGCCAGTAAGTGCTACAAAAGTAAGTGTAAGTAAAATAGCTGTGAGTGACAGCCTCCGTGACATCTTTTGATTACCGAATTCATGGTTTATGGGCACAACGGGTCATCCTTTCTGCTTTCTGCTCTGACCTATTCTGTTCATTAAGTCTTCAACCGTTCTATTGTAACATAAGTAGACTAATGACCGCATGTCGTGCCCTTTCTGGAAGGAGCTTACAGTGTGATATAGGCAAAGGTTTTAACGCTTCCTTGCGATCCATCGTCCGTACTTACTTTCAAAATCAGCTCTTTTAAGGAGTCATTTGCTGCTTCATCCTGCCCTTCTGGCTTTACAAACAGCAGATCATGGCGTTCTCCTGGCTGCAACGTTCGACTGGAAAATCCGCTCGTTGTACCTTGCAAGTCCGATCCATTCGAACTGTTGAGCTTGCATTGTATGGGCTGCTTTCCAACATTCTTGATGCTGATGTACAGCTTGCGCCCCTCTTCAAATTTAAAGTTCGTTCCGCCTTGTCCTTCAAAATGCATTCTTTGATCATGTACGATACGCTTCGCTGCGCTCCCATTCTCACTCTGTGCACTTAACGGAGCAGCCGAGTGCGCCTGACTCACCGATGATGTACTATGCATGGTAGTCGATATATTGGCAAGAGTGACATAACCCACGATTGCTCCGGCAACCCCAACCCAAACCCACTTCTCCACCATTTGATTTCCTCCTTCGTAAAAAAAGCCGAACTCATATCTATTATGAGTCCGGCTGTCATTTTTTTCAAACTTGATCAAAGGCACCCAAACGCAAGCGCTCCATCATATATTTCGTATTCCGTAATCATAGCTTATACGTTCAACGTGTTATGGGACTTTTTCTTATCCAATACAATATACGTCACAAATATAATTAGATAAGCCGCAATCAGCAAAGTGGAGAACAAATACATTGTTTTATAAGAGGTTAATCCAGCAACCATCCCCAGAACCAAAGAGCCTCCTCCAATGCCCAAATCGAAGAAATTATAAAAGGAGCCTACAGCGTCCTCTCGCTCATCTTCTCCGACCACACTGATTGCCCAAGCCTGCAAAGCTGGGAAAATAGCTCCAAAGCTCAAACCATACATCACAGCAGCAATCAAAAATTGTAACTCGGTCCGCGATGAGGCCACCATAACGATGGCGGCGATAAGCACAATCCCTGCAGGAATCAGGATATAAGCTGGGCCTTTGGTATCGAAAATTCTACCTGACACCAGTCGGACGAGGAAGCTTGCCATAGCCACAGTAAAGAAGAACCATGCTGCATTGGTAAAGCCCTGCTCCTTGGCAAATAAAGCCACGAAAGACATCACTCCACCTGCCACCACGCCACCCAGCAACGCAAGACAGGATTGCAGCAGCACTCTTTTTTCAAATAATTTAAAAGGAACCTTCTTTTTGCCCTGCACTGTATCCGCCGACATAGGTTTCGGAGCACGGCGACGAACCAATACGCTCATCACGAGCGACAACAGTAGAATTATAGCTCCCGTGGAAAACAGTCCGTTAAAACCTGATGCGTGAAGCATCCATATACCAATCAGTGGCCCCACTGAAATCGCTACGGTTTCACCTACGCCAAAGTAGCCCATTCCTTCCCCCATACGATGAGGCGGCAAATCATCTGAGGCTGAGGTAGCATACAACGTGCTCGCAATGCCGAATCCAAAGCCATGTACCAGCCGAAATACTAACAGCAGTACCAAACTACTGGAAAGCATGTAGCTTCCCGTTGCCAGCATACAAATCACAACTCCGATAATCAGAACATACTTCTTGTCCAAGAGCTGGATCAGCGTACCTGAAAATGGACGAATCAATATAGCAGAACACATAAACACGCCAGTCACCAATCCAATCTGGGATGGGCTGCCGCCAAGACTTTCCACAAACAGCGGCAGCGTAGGCATAAGCATTTCGAATGCCATGAACAATAAAGCGTTGGATATCATCAAAAAAATAAAGTTTCTGGACCAAAAGCTTTCTTTCACAGACACTGTTCTCTTCCCCCAATACAATCATGTTTACTTCGACTGCTCAGTTGTTCAGGCCCGAATCAAGCCATGCCAGTAAATATCCCAAGAGCTTTCCAGACGCAGATCAAAACCGTCGGTGCCGTTGTACACCAGTTCTACCAGCATGCCTTCAATCAAATTCATATAGGCTGTCGCGGCAGATTGAGCTGGAACACGAAGTTTAACCGATGTTTCAGTTGCCAGTCGCCCGTGTACCAAGCTGGTTTTATGCTGTACGTAGCGTGTGACCAAAGCCTGAACCTGGCTTTCCAGTGCAGATGGAATCAGAAAGCCGATATACAGAATCAGACGCAAATTCATAGCACTCTCATAGCGTTCCTTAAATTCAACGATTAGTCCGCGCAGGACAACTTCAAGTGATTGTTCGGATTGATCTTGAAAATAACGATCCAGTTCCAAAATCTCTTGATCCACCGCATCCTTAAATATGTCTAAAAACAAATCATCTTTGCTTTTAAAATGAGCATAAATGGACTGCTTTTTAATCCCTACCTCATCAGCTATCAGTTGCAGAGAGGACGCATCGTATCCCTTTTTCGCAAATTGCTGCAAGCTAACTGTTTTAATTTTCTGTAGTGTCATGCTTTTCCTCCAATACCTTACGAACGGTCGTCAGTTTATGGGTTCAGTATATTACCCTCACTTGAAATTGACAACCCCATTTTTAAATTCTGCCGTTCAATTGTCTGAGAACGAGGACAACAGAAAAGCCGGAAGCACCCTAAACTTAGGGCCTCCGGCTTCATATGCATGCTACTAATACGACTTTATGAATAGGGCTTATCGCTTACTCTGTCACTGTTCCGTAGATTAGCACTGGCGCTTCCGCATGATCCGCAATACGGATGTTCGCGTAGATTTTCTCCAGTACTTGAGCTACATCTTCACGGTTCGCATGGATGGTAACCAGTGAATCGCCTTTTTGAACAGCATCCCCGACCTTTTTGTTCAGCATCAAGCCGACAGCCAGATCAATCTCGGATTCTTTGGTCGCACGTCCTGCTCCAAGCAACATCGCTGCGGTACCGATTTCGTCAGCCACGATTTCAGCTACCACACCGTCCTGCTTCGCAGGCACCTCAATAAGATACTGTGCTTGCGGCAAGCGTTCAGGATGATCCACTACAGAAGCGTCACCGCCCTGATTCGCAATAAACTCTTTGAATTTTTCCAGTGCTTTGCCATTACGAATGACTTCTTTGAGCTTCTCTTCGGCGTTATCGAGGGAATCTGCCTTCCCTGCCAAAAATACCATCTGACTGCCCAAAGCCATGCACAGTTCTTCCAGATCTTTGGGTCCTTCGCCGCGCAGCGTATCAATTGCTTCTTTCACTTCCAGTGAGTTCCCGATGGCCAGACCCAGCGGCTGACTCATATCGGAAATGACTGCCATCGTTTTGCGACCCACATTGTTACCGATGCTCACCATGGCATGTGCCAGTGCTTTGGCATCATCTACAGTTTTCATAAATGCGCCTGCACCTGTTTTTACATCGAGCACGATGGCATCGGAGCCAGCAGCGATTTTCTTACTCATAATCGAACTGGCAATCAGTGGAATCGAGTTGACCGTCGCCGTAACGTCACGCAAGGCATACAATTTTTTATCCGCAGGTGTCAGGTTACCGCTTTGTCCGATGACCGCAATTTTGCTGCGATTCACCAAATCCACAAATTCGTCCTTGCTGATTTCGACGTGGAAGCCTGCAATAGCTTCCAATTTGTCGATCGTTCCTCCGGTATGTCCGAGGCCGCGTCCTGACATTTTGGCTACCGGAATGTCCAAGGCCGCTACGAGCGGAGCCAGTACCAGCGTTGTCGTATCACCCACGCCGCCAGTAGAATGCTTATCGACCTTTACACCTTCAATCGCGGACAGATCAATGGTATCACCCGAATGAACCATCGCCATCGTCAGATCAGCGCGTTCGCGTTCAGTCATATCTTTGAAGAAAATGGACATCGCCAATGCACTGACTTGATAATCGGGAATTTCACCCTGAGTGTAGCCTTGGATAATAAAATTAATTTCCTCCGTACTCAGTTCTTTTCCGTCACGTTTTTTCTCAATCAAGTCTACCATTCTCATATGTCATTTCTCCTCACTGTGCGTATGATCGTTTACAGAGATACTGCTGTATCCAGTGCAACTTCCATCATTTCTTTAAAGGTCGTTTGCCGTTCTTCTGCGGTCGTTTCTTCCCCCGTCAGCAAATGATCGCTTACCGTCAGAATCGTCAGTGCGTTTACGCCAAACTTGGCTGCGAGCGTGTATAAAGCTGAAGTTTCCATCTCTACACCCAGCACGCCGTATTCCATCAGCTTTTGTACCACTGATTTATCATCACGGTAGAAGCTGTCTGAGCTGAATACATTGCCGACATGCATGTTCAAGCCTTTGGCAACACCACGATCATAAGCGCCCTTCAATAGATCGAAGCTGGCAATCGGCGAGTAGTCGTAGCCACCAAAAATATGGCGATTCATACCGGAATCCGTACAGGATGCTTGTGCCAAAATGACGTCACGAACGTGCACATGCTCCTTCATTCCGCCGCATGTACCCACGCGGAACAGGTTTTTCACACCGTATTCGCTAATCAGTTCGTTGACATAAATACTGATAGACGGCAGCCCCATCCCAGTTCCCTGTACAGATAGGCGTTTGCCTTGGTACGTACCCGTGAATCCGAGCATTCCGCGCACCTCGTTGTAGCAGGTCACGTCCTCCAGATATGTTTCAGCAATAAATTTTGCCCGTAGCGGGTCTCCTGGCAGCAAAATCGTTTCTGCAATCTCTCCAGGTTTGGCTCCAATGTGTACACTCATGTTTTTATTCCTCCGTCCCATTTGTCCGTGCTTGTATCGTTATTTATACCGTTACATTAATCTTTGTAATCTTGCTTGACTCTTGCGGGCCCTGGATTACTGAAGCTCTGCCAAAAAGCTCGTTCCGTGTTTAGGCAGTTTCACACCAAAGTTATCCGCTACAGTCGCTCCAATATCAGCAAAGGTTATACGAACCGCAAGTTCCTTGCCCCCAGCTGTAAAACGCGGGGAATATGCCAGCAAAGGTACATATTCGCGGGTGTGATCCGTTCCCCGATACGTCGGATCATTCCCATGGTCTGCAGTGATGATCAGCAGATCGTCATCGGTCATTTTAGCAAAAACCTCTGGCAAACGCGCATCGTAATCGTCCAAAGCTTGACCATATCCCTGTGGATCACGACGGTGACCGTACACAGCGTCAAAGTCCACCAAATTCAGAAAGCTTAATCCGGTGAAATCCTCGTCGAGCGTGGCCACCAGCTTATCCATGCCGTCCATATTGGACACCGTACGCACCGCCTTCGTTACACCCTCGCCGTCATAAATGTCAGAGATTTTACCCAAGGCGATCACATCCAGGCCTGCATCCTTCAGCTCGTTCATTGTAGTGCGACCAAATGGTTTGAGCGCGTAATCATGTCGATTAGAGGTACGAGAGAAATTCCCTGCCTCACCTACGAACGGACGGGCAATAATGCGACCCAGCATGTACGGATCTTCCAGCGTGATTTTACGGCAGAACTCGCAAATCTCATAGAGCTCCTTCAAAGGTACAACTTCCTCATGCGCCGCAATTTGCAGCACAGAGTCCGCCGAGGTATAGATGATGAGCGCTCCAGTTTTCACGTGTTCTTCGCCCAGCTCATCAATGATTTCCGTGCCGCTAGCAGGCTTATTGCCAATCACTTTGCGACCTGTGTGCTCCTCAATGCGTTGAATCAGCTCATCCGGGAACCCATCAGGAAATACACGGAAAGGAACTGCAATATTCAAACCCATGATTTCCCAATGACCCGTCATCGTATCCTTGCCATTGGACGCTTCCTGCATTTTGGTGTAATACGCGAGTGGCTTATCGGCCACTGGTATCCCTTCTATGGAACGAATGTTGGACAGACCGAGCTTGCCCATATTCGGCATCTTCAGGCCGCCACGTTCGCGCGCAATATGACCGAGTGTATCTACATCGTAATCATCAAACTGGGCAGCATCCGGCGCTTCGCCGATACCAACCGAGTCCATAACCACCAAGTGAATCCGTTTGAATTTAGACATTATAAAAATCCTTTCCTGACTCGCTGTTTTTTTCTACAAAAACAACCCTGCAATCGTTGCCGACAGCACGCTAACCAGCGTTGCCCCGTACAACAGCTTCAGACCAAAGCGGGCCACCACATTTCCCTGTTTTTCATGCAGACCCTTCACAGCCCCGGAAATGATACCGATGGATGAGAAGTTAGCAAAGGATACGAGGAATACCGATACGATCCCGACCGTGCGCTCCGACAAGCCTGTTTGCTTGGTCAGATCCAGCATAGCCACAAATTCGTTGGATACGAGTTTGGTAGCCATAATGCTGCCCGCCTGAACGGCTTCGTTCCACGGAATACCCATGACAAAAGCGAAAGGCGCAAACACATATCCAAGCAACGCCTGAAAGCTGATTCCAAACAACCAGGAGAAAATCCCGTTAACCATGGCAATCAGCGCCACAAAACCGATCAGCATCGCAGCTACCGTAATCGCAACCTTGAAACCGTCCATAATATACTCCCCGAGCATTTCGAAGAAGGACTGCTTCTCTTCCTCCTGAACCTCCAGTAAATCGTCTTCCTTCTCAATCTTGTACGGATTAATAATAGAAGCGATAATGAAGCCGCCGAACAGGTTCAATACCAAAGCTGTGACCACATATTTGGGGTTTAACATTTGCATGTAAGCTCCCACAATCGACATGGACACCGTAGACATCGCAGACGCACACAGCGTATACAACCGATGTTTTGGCAGCAGACCAATTTGCTTCTTAACGGAAATAAACACCTCGGATTGACCCAAGATAGCCGAAGCTACAGCGTTGTAGGATTCCAGTTTACCCATTCCGTTTACTTTGCTCAAGACAAGCCCGATATATTTAATAATAAAAGGCAACACTTTTACATATTGCAATATACCAATCAGCGCGGATATGAACACGATTGGCAGCAGTACACCGATAAAGAACGGTGCTGCTCCTTCATTCGCAATTCCGCCAAATACAAAGTTAATCCCTTCCATAGCATAATCAATCAGACTTTTAAACCCTTTTGCAAAACCTTTGACTAGAATTTCGCCAATACCTGTGTGGAGCAATACAAAAGCTAGCGCCGCCTGCAACACAACCATAACCACCAGCGGACGATACCTGATTTTACGTTTGTCACTACTGGCAACGTAAGTAAGTGCAAAAACAACGAGCAGTCCCACCAGAGCGATTACATATTTCATTTAATTTCCCCCTTATTACATTAAGCGCTTACATTCCCCATAAAAAGAACGCGCCCCAAAGAGGCATTCTTTTTTTTATTTCCCCAGATCCGCAGGTCGAAAGGCACCCGGCAGTAATTGATCCACCGTCCACTCTTCCGTGTTGCCATGAAGGTTTGTCAGATAAATTTTGGTATCTTGATGAGCAAATTCGGAAATGACCTGACGACAGGCCCCACATGGAGACACAGGCCCTTCCGTATCAGCTACAACCGCAATCGAATCAATTTTCCGGCAGCCTTCGGATACCATTTTAAAAATCGCTGTCCGCTCTGCACAATTGCATAAGCCGTAGGAGGCATTTTCCACATTACATCCGTGATAAATCGTGCCATCGCTTCCGAGAACCGCAGCACCCACCTGAAAATTCGAATACGGAACATACGCCTGTTTACGCGCCTCAAGCGCTTTCTGAATCAATTGATCCTTCATTGCGAATCCCTCCATGACTTTAAAATAAACTTAGTAGGAAGATGTAGACTGCTCGCCCTCGATGATTTTCACACCGGAACTTGCACCGATCCGGCTTGCGCCAGCTTCTACTAATTTTTGCACGTCTTCCAGACTGCGTACACCGCCTGAAGCCTTGACACCAATCTCAGGTCCTACCGTTTTGCGCATCAAAGCCACATCTTCCGCAGTAGCTCCACCTGTTGAGAAGCCTGTCGAGGTTTTCACAAAATTCGCCCCCGCTTTGACGGACAGCTCACATGCCAGTACCTTCTCTTCGTCAGTCAGCAGGCAGGTCTCGATAATCACTTTTACCAGTGTACCAGCAGCTGCTTCCACGACCGCACGGATGTCCTGCTCGACGAGCTGTACATCACGTTCCTTCAAAGCGCCTATGTTAATAACCATATCAATTTCAGTCGCTCCGTTAGCAATAGCATCTTTCGTTTCAAATGCTTTCGTTGCGGACGTGCTCGCTCCCAGCGGGAAACCGATAACTGTACAAATGGCTACGCCTGTGCCTGCGAGCTGTTCTGCTGCATAAGCTACCCACGCCGGGTTCACACATACAGAAGCAAACTGATATTTTTTTGCCTCGGCAGTCAATTTCGTAATTTCATCCTTCGTCGCATCTGCACGCAACAATGTATGGTCGATTAATGCTGCAATGTTCATATCTAAAAGCTCCTTCATTAGATAAATAGTTGAAGACAAAAGTCCTTTATTTCTCTGTGATGAGATCATCATAGCACGGCTTTGAACATATGTAAAACACATTTTGAAATTATGTTCACGCTTGTACATAAGGCGTTCACCTACCATTCATATTACCCTGTAGGCACACGCCATAACCGTGTATTTTGCTGGATGGAGGCGACTTGCTCTATTGTAAAAGTGCTTGTGCCGTAAACTGATCCGTCACCAAGATATTCGCATACTTGCCACGCAGCGATGCCCGAATGGCCTCCACTTTGCGCTGGCCTCCAGCGACGAGAATGGACTTCTCCTTCTTTCGCAAATCAGGCAAATCAATCCCAACGGTACGGCTGTTAATTTCCTGACTGCATATGTTGCCCTCAGCGTCAAAAAAGCGTGAGCAAATATCGCCCTTGCCAACTCTTTGCAGTAGCTTCTGCTCTTCCCCGTTAAAATAACCCAATCGGAACAGCAACGCATCCTCCTTGACCGTCCCCACCGTAAACACCGCGATGTTCGCCTGCTTGCCAAGTTCGATGATACGCTGGATATGCCGATCCTCCTCGACCATTTTCTTAACGGCGTGACTGTCGAAAATTACAGGCAGCGGCAAATACCTTGCTATGGTATGAAAGGCTTCTGCGAACAAATTCACGGTTTCCACAGCATATGTGTTGACATGTGAATGGCTCACGCCTCCCTTGAGCTGAACCACCTCAACTCCCTTGACCTGCTTTTGTTGGAGATGAAGCGCCACGGCATGCATGGTTGTTCCCCATGTCACTCCAATAATATCAGCATCCTGTACCGTTTCATGCAAATAATCGGCTGCTTTTTTGCTAATATGCTTCTTGATCTCCTGATATTCATTTAACGGCGAATAACAGACTAACACAGTATCCAGTCCGTATTTCTTCTTCACCTGCTCTCCGAGCGCGTCCATATCCTCCATCGGGTCCACAATACTAATCCGCACGTATCCTTGTTCCTTGGCAGCCTGAAGTAACCGCGATACCGTAGGACGCGAAACCCCGAGTCTGACCGCGATATCTTGCTGGCTGTAGTCGTTTAGATAGTATAATCTGGCTGCTTCGATACTTAATCGCTGCTTTTCATGATCCACTCTACCTCAACCCGCTTATCTTAAAATGTAGTGCCATCGGACACAGCTTTAGTCCCAAACATTATATATGAAGGGAAACTTGAAGCCACGCCTTGGCCGTATGGTTGTTATTTTGGAAGATTTAACTGCTCGTTTGTGATATTCTGTGAGTAACTACAACCATTTTACCGCATCCTCAACTTTATCGTTCCATCTGTCAAAACGCAATAGTTAACCCATTTTACCGCTCAATCACAACCTGTGATGGCTCATCTGAATAGATAAGGAGAATTGTTATGTCTGAATTTATTGTGTGCAGTCTAGCGGACAAAAAGTTCGCTTTAAACTTTGTGGAAGTAGAAGAAGTCATGAATGCTAAGAAGGGAACTCCGCTTCCCTTTTCCGAAGCATGGCATGAAGGAATGGTGACTATTCGCGGCAATGTATTTACGATCCTTAATTTACGCAAAAAACTGCTTCTTCCTGCATCCAGCGATTCCTCCGAGGACAAAATGATTTTGCTCAGCCGTGCGAAGATTGCTCTGCTTGTCGATCAGGTGGAGGACACGGCTTCTGCCGAGGACAGTCAGCTACAAAGCAATGAGGAAGAGTGGCAGCGCGAGTTGTTCCCTACCGTGATGGAGCATCAGGGTACCCTCATTCCGGTGATCGATATGGACGCTTTTCTCGCATCCACCAAGACGAACTAAAACGCAAAATACTCCCGAACCTTGAGGCGGCTTGCACTCATCGTTCGGGAGTATTTTCAGTTATTGGAGTCCCTGCCCCTCTTTCATGTGAACCAGCGTGTTCAGCTGCTCCAGCAACGTATTCCCGCCAGTTAGCGAAATCGTGCCAATCTTCTCGCAGATTTTTTCCATGAATTCTAGCTCTTTGAGACGATAGAGAGTGGCGTTCTCGTCCATCAGCTTGGCCGTATTGAGCAGACTACGAGTGGATGCCGTCTCTTCACGTCGTGTGATGAGGTTGGCCTGTGCCTTCTTCTCTGCCAACAGCACCGTATTCAGAATATCCTTGATATCCCCCGGCAAAATAATATCCTTCACCCCTGCTGACGTAAAAGTCACTCCATATTCGTCGCTCTGCTCATTCAGTCGAGTCAAAACATATACCGCAATCTCCTGCTTCATTTTCAGCAAATCATCCAGCTTCATCGTGCCAACGTATTCGCGTAACAACAGTTGAAGCATAATGTACATTTGCTCCTCGTATGCCCGGAATTCTAATGCCCGCAATGGGTCGATGATACGGTACTGACAGACGAAGTTGAGGCGCAGCGTAATTTTGTCCTCTGTCATGATTTCCTGTCCCATCAAGTCCATTTGCTGTTGTCGCATATCTATCGTTTTGATCTCTGTATTCACCGTGGACATCCAGAAATAATATTTACCCGGTTTCAGCTCACCCTGCAACACATTATCGTAATACAAAAATCCTAATTCATAGCTGCCCACCTGAAGCGCCTTCCAGAAGCCCGGTGTCTTGGACAAGAATGCTTGCCCCAATGCCTTATCAATTGCAGGCTGCCGAGTATCTGCACGAACAAAACGATGTTCCTTGAGCACGTTCCAATAAGCATATTTCCCAGCCGTCAGCAGCTCCACAAACCGATTATCCTCATAATGCAGCACATATTCATGGTCCTCTACATCAATGACATTCAATTGCTCAAGCAATAGGGGATCTGTCAAAAACAAACGAATATCATGGTCCGGTACAAAAAATGGTTCGGCTACATTCAAAATTTCAACCGCTTCCTGCTGAAATGTCTTCAATAGGTAAGTTCCTGGTTGCAACAATTTGTGGTAGCTTCCTTTTTTGAACAGCAATCCGCGCTCATCGGATTTAATTGTTATCTTCTTAAACATCGTATCACTCCTAGTATTTAGAATCCTCAACTTAAAAGAGTGTTTTTTTCTACGTGTGGCGCTCCGCGATCCATTTGATCTTCCAATCGCTGTTGCCCCTGAATTTTTGGATTTGATGAACCCCTTATAGGGTTAAACTTCAGGGGCAAAAGGCGAACGCTTCGCTTCTTCAGATTCAAATGGACCGCTCCGTAGCTGCCCGCCTTAAAATTAACACACTTTTAAAATGAGGATTTTTTATTTTTATTTGTTGTAGTAGGGTTAGGACCCTTGCAGAGCATCCCTCCGGTGTGAACGGCGGGGTCAAGCTTGAGGAAAAAGAAAGATACCGCCTGTTTTCGTGTTCTAGGGATGGGATTCATCAGCCCAACATCGACTGTGAATCCGTATCTCCGAAGCCTCGGGCCCTGTCGGCGCTTGCTCTCTCCGGTATCCGCTGGCCGCATAGCCATCGCCCCGGTATCTGTCATCAAGACCAGACATGGGATGCTCTTATCCGGGTCTTTTCATTGTTTTTATTCGATCATTCGAATACTCTACCAGAAGTCGCGTGGAAGGCGATTGGGAATCGAACCCTAATTGTTGGTGGATACGCAAGTTTACAGGATACCTGACCCCATCAGGGCAGGCACTGCGGGACCTTTGGAAATCCGCGCCTCGGTAATATCTTCCTGTATCAGCCTTTATCATTATCGCGTAATCTAGAACTCGCGAACATGGCGAAAGTATTACGACCCTATAAAAAACGAAAAAGACACAGGAGAAGCATATGTGCTTCCCTCGTGTCTTTCTCTCTATAGTTAACTAGTCGCGTTCGTATCTTAGGCCTGATCCACTAGGATGTTTTTTCGAAAACGGGATCAGCGCCTGGTGTTGGAAGTTCTGGAACGTCTGTCGTTGTTGAGGCAATCTGCTGGTGTGTATAGCTGAATGGAGGGGTCTCGTATTGCAATCCCGCCTTTTCATAGGTAAACCAATAGCTGACACCCTTCCCGATATCGAGGTCTGTTACCCGCTGCTCCCAGACACCGCCGTTGTTGGTCATCCGGTAATTGAGCTGTTGTCCACCCGTTAAAGTATAATGCACGTCAACATAGGCTGAGGCTGTTTTGGGTGTAAATTGAAGCAATGCTTCACGATCGCTGACAAAGCGAGCTCCTACTTTATAATCCTCCGTTTCTCCGCCGCCCTCATTACCGCCAGATGCTGCCTCCGTAGTTACCGATACAGCATGGCTTGCTGCAGATAGGTTACCAGCTGCATCGCGAGCCTTAACGGTAAAGCTGTAAGTGGAAGCTGCATTTAGCCCTGTCATTGAAGCGAAAATACCGCTTATCTCTGCCGCCTGTGCCCCGTCCTTATAAACGATATACCCCGCAACGCCAACATTGTCTGTAGCTGCATCCCACTCCAGAGTGACTGTCGATGCCGTTTTGGTCGTAACTCGTACATTCGTCGGGATGGACGGAGCCTCCGTATCAGGTTGCGGATTGCCACCGCCGCTTCCATTTCCGGTATTAAAGCTGTTCGGCTGCACGATAATACTGTGCCCATCTGAGAAGGTTACCGTTTTGAACTGGTTTGTAAAATTGTAAGCCACATAAGTTTTTACCCCGTTTTTATGAAATACGGCATAAATAGGTGAATTAGCGGTGATGCTGCGGTCGATGTTGCCTACAGCATCCAAATTATAGATCCAGTGGTAGACATTCGCGTAATTATGTTTTCAAACTCACCCCATAAGACATTCACCCTATAAGTTATTCATCCCATTAACCATTCACCCTAATAAACGTTTAGTATATAAAAAAAGAATCCTCCAGGCCTTTTAGCCCTTCAGATCCTCTGTTTTGAATTTATAAGTTTTTGAGCCTTTGAGTTTTTGAGTATTTAGTTTCTTATGCCCTTCCCATGCTCCACAACATTTCGGAAAAAGAGTGACTTTGCGGTGGGCAGCAGCGGAGCGAAGGGGTTGAATCTGGAGAAGCGGAAGCGTTCGCCTTTGCAGTGGGATTCTTACCTTTAAATCTCTCATACAATCCGAAGAATCCCACTACAACAGCGATCGGAAGATCAACCTCTCCGCGAAGCGCCTCCTCCACCCGAAAACAACTCACTCATTTTCCCCGCTCAAAATACCCTTCTATTTTCCAATCTACACCAACCTGTGTCACGCTCAAATCATGCAATGCCACCGCATCGCTCATCGCAGACACGCCTTCTCCCCCGAGAAATCCCGGGGCTGCACGTCCTCCAACCAGCTTCGGCGCCATATACAGCACCAGCTTGTCTGCCAGCCCTTGCTGCACGAACGAAGCGTTCACTTCGGCTCCGCCTTCCACGAACACCGATGACACCTCCGCTGCCCCCAGAATATCCAACATTTGCGGCAGGTTAACCCGATCGCTGTTTTCATCCTGTGTCGGATATACTTTTACACCCAGCTGTTCCAGCTGGCTTCGCTTGCCTTCATCGTAGGCCCGTCCTGTGAATATCCAGGTCGGAGCCTCCCCATCTGTAATGACACGAGCATCCAATGGAATTCGAAGCTTACTATCCAGAATGATACGAATCGGATTCCGTCCTTCTGGTAGACGAGTCGTAAGCTGAGGATTATCATGAATCACGGTCTGTACACCGACCAGGATTCCTACATGCTCGTGACGAAGACGATGCACATCCTCCCGTGCAGCCTCAGATGTGATCCACTTGCTTTCAGAGGTTCGAGTTGCAATTTTACCGTCCAGCGTTACTGCTGATTTGATCGTAATAAAAGGACGCTTGCTCACGATATATTGATTGAACACTTCATTCATGCGGATGGATTCCTGCTCACATACGCCGACAATGACCTCAATGCCTGCATCTTTCAAAATCTGCACCCCTCTGCCGGAAACCAGCGGGTTCGGGTCCAGCGCTGCAATCACCACTCGACGAATGCCAGCCTTCACAATCGCTTCCGCGCACGGGCCTGTCCGGCCGTGATGGGAACACGGCTCCAGCGTTACGTAAATCGTCGCTCCCTGAGCGTGTTCACCCGCCATACGCAACGCATGAATCTCGGCATGTGGCTCGCCGGGCTTCAGATGAGCGCCGATCCCAACGATACGGCCGTTGTTGACAATGACTGATCCGACGAGCGGATTCGGTTCTGTTTGCCCTTTAGCACTTCTGGCATTTTCCAGTGCCAGGCGCATATATTTTTCGTGAGTGGTCATAGAACCTCCCTGAGATCGGAATCCCGCAAATGGCCGGATCGTTCCACTTTTGTATTCAAATACCGTTCATTATATTGCGACACATCGCCCCAGAGCGGCATACGACCCGCCACATTCATACCCGATTTTTTCAAGGCATCCAGTTTTTTAGGATTATTTGTAATCAGGGTTACCGGCTTTTGTCTCAGGTGACGGAGCACACTAATGGCATCCGCATAGTTGCGTGTATCATCTTCAAAACCCAATTGATGATTGGCTTCCACGGTATCCATGCCTTCTTCCTGCAGAATATAAGCCATTGCTTTACTAAACAAACCAATTCCGCGGCCTTCATGGTTAGCCAGATAGAACAATGCACCCGTTCCATGTTCCACGATCATTTTCATGGACTGGTGGAGTTGAAATCCGCAATCACAACGCTTGCTACCAAAAATATCTCCAGTATGGCAAATACTATGCATGCGAACTAATGCATTTTCCGACTGCTCGAGATCGCCGTACACCAAAACGCTTGACTGTTGTCCCTCTGCCAAATCCAGTGTGGACAATCGCTTCACAATCGTCTCAGCGGTGGCATTCAGTAAGTCCTGACGATCTTCCTCATCCCGTACAGGCAACCAGCAGTACCACTGAAAAACAACCGTTTCCCCTTCCAAATTAACTGGCAGCTTGATCGGTCCAACCAAAATCGTCGAAGATTGTTCTCCACGAACGGTTTGAATTTTATCGTTAAGTAGCGTAGCTACATCTTTTTGGTTCATCTCTTTGCACCATCCTTTATATAAGCTCTATATAGAAAATGCCTAATTCTTCAAAGGCTAATCGTTATTGTTAGGGTCATAAATCATTGAACTCTGTGTAAGAAATGTTCATGAAACGTGGATTCCATCGTCAGTTGCCGTTCCTGAAGCTCGGTGACAGCCTGCCGTCGTCCGTCTTCGAACGCCTTTAGGTCTCCGGCGGTATAGCTCTTCTGTCGTAAACGAAGAAGCTCACTGGCTAGCACATCGGCATCCTTCAAAGCTGCGTTCAAGCCAAAAGCTCCGGTAGGTGTCATGGTATGCGCCGCATCTCCAATAAGGACCAGTCCGTTCTGCGTCCAGGTGTCACTACGACTGCTGAAAATATCCAACGGTACGAAGTCCTTCCATGAACGAATATGATCATGCACACTATGCTTCAAATCTGGAAAAGCCTCTGTAAACCGTTGTATAAATGGTTCAAAGGATTGCTTAAACAGGGTTAGAAAGCTACCCTCCTCCACATTCCAGCCAATTTGAATATAGCCCTCAGCCTGCGAGAATAAAGCCAATTGTCCTCCGTTGACCCATGCCAGACGAGTGACGGGCTCCCACCCAGCAGGTGCCGTAATTTTCGCCCATAGCAGATCATAGCCGTGTCGAATGTTCGTCACAGGCATCTGCGCCAGCTTGCGCACAGTCGAATAGCGACCATCTGCCCCTACAATCAACGAACTGTGAATCGTGATCTCATGACCGTTCTTATCGCGGGCGGTCAAGCCCGTGTACCCCTGCTCGCTGTTACCTTCCAACGCAGTCACAGTTGTACCCGCCAGGTAACGGAAGGACTCGTAGGTTGACGCCTGTTTGAGCAAAGCCTCCAAAAATCGAGGCTGTGGAATATGAACCCCCACATTACCATCAACTGATACTGGCTTGACCGTCTTCACTTGCCGCTGATGCCCCCAATATTCGATCCTTGTGGAGGCGAGAACATAGTTCTCATGAATTTGTTCGAGCAGCTTATGCCTTTGGATCACTTCCTGACCCTCATCATTCAAGATTTCACCGCGAAAGGCCTTTCCCGCTATGCTCTGCCGCTCAATCAATATCGTGGATACACCCTGCGCCGCCAGTAGACAGGACAACAAAGTCCCTGCGGGTCCCCCTCCAACTACGCACACTTCACATTCCAGCTTCATCCGACTTCCCCCTACACCCAAACCATAACCTCAACGATTAGTTCGTACCTGTTCATTTAATTACATCATTAATAATATCAAAAATAACATCAAATTAAGTTTAAATTTTAAGTATTCATATCTTAAGCTCCGTCTCAAAGCTAACAAGTTACTTTATGTAACAAAGTATATTTATATCATATCATTTCGTCAAGTAATAAATTTATGTAAAGTAAAATCATTTACTTTTAACAGTGAATCGTTAATAATAAGCATGAGGTGATCACATGAACATTCCGCAGATGTGTCCACGGTTTGAAAAGGCTATGGAACTACTGAGTAAGCGTTGGACGGTATTGATCGTATTTCAACTAACGAATGGTCCGCAACGTTTCGTCGCTATTGAGAATTCAATTCCTAATTTAAGTGGAAAGGTCCTTTCGGACCGTTTGAAAGAGCTGGAGGAAGAAGGAATCATACAACGTATGGTTTATCCTGAGAAGCCCGTACGGATTGAATACTCTCTTACGGATAAAGGACGCGATTTAGCTCCTTTGTTTGACCATATCGGTACTTGGGCTACACGCTGGATTGAGGTTCTACCATTACTTGAACAGCAATGATCTTATTGAAGCAGCTTCACGGCTACCGCTATTGTTCCTAGACTAATATGATAAAAACACAGACTGCTAACATGTCAAAGAACGCCTTTGCTCTAAGTACAATTGTACTCATAGTGCAAGGCGTTCTATTTTTCATATTAAGGAACTTTAAACGTTTCCCTCACCGCTGCGCTGCATCTCCTCACGAATGGATTGCACCCGTTTTTTCCCCCAGTCATACATCATCTCCACAATGGGTAAAATCGTCATCCCCAGCTCGGTCATCGAATACTCCACCTTTGGAGGTACCTCGGGATACACTTCCCGGTGCACAATACCGTCCTCCATCAACTCCCGCAGCTGATTGGTCAGCACTTTATGCGACAGCTTTGGAAACAGCCTTTGCAGGTCACTGAAACGGTGCGCTCCTTCTACGCCCAAATGCCATAAAATAACAACCTTCCACTTTCCGCTTAACACTGACAGGGTCAGTTCCTTTTCGCAGTTATAGTCCCCGTTGACGATCTTCTCCCGTATTTCTTCTCTTAGTGTATCAGACATATATAATTAACTCCTTCTAAATCATCATGGTCTTGCCCTCTAATAGTAACCTTTAGGTAACCTCCGTACTTGAAAGTGCATTCTTCACAGCCTGACGAAACCATCCTACAATAGTAGATAATGTTACACATTCAAGGAGGAATAAAGTATGAGTAAAAAAGCTCTTTTTATTATACCCCCAGAGCGCTTTAATGAGGATGAATTGTTTAAACCGAAGGAAGCGCTGGAGCAAGCAGGCGTTACCGTGACCCTAGCTAGTACAAAAACAGGCGAAATCACGGGTGACTACAACGGTAAAGCGACAGCTGATCTTGTTTTTACAAACGCTGTGCTGGCTGATTATGATGTGGTGTCTGTGATCGGTGGCTCAGGAACGAATGATCATCTGTGGAATAACGCGGATCTCCAAGCTTTGCTGAAACAAACCCATGAGCAAAAAACTTTATTGGCTGGCATCTGCGCAGGCTCTGTAGCCGTGGCTCAAACCGGACTACTCTCTGGTAGAACGGCTACATGCTATCCAGTGGATGTACAAAAGGATCAGCTTCAAGTGCATCAAGCCGAATATCTCGCTCAGCATGTCGTTGCGCATAGTGACATTATTACAGCCGATGGCCCAGATGGTGCACAGGAATTCGGCGCAGCCCTCGTTCAAGCTCTGCAATAAGCACATTCTCGAAGTTCCAGATGGCACTTTAAACAGCACTTCAACAAGCCGCATCACGTCCTTTCTATTGTATGGGACCTGATGTGGCTTCTTTGTGTCATTTTCATGCTAAAGTGATTAATTTAATTGTATGGTCCTGGATTTTCGTGTTAGCTTTAAACAATCGACGTTTAGCATAGGAGGCTTATATGCCGTGTTTATGAAAGGCAAAATACATTTACATCAGGTAACGTCCGAATCGTTGCGACTGGGCGCCTTACTATCATTAGTAGGGGGCTTTTTGGACACATATACCTTTGTTGGAAGAGGCGGTGTTTTCGCCAACGCACAGACAGGCAATATCGTGCTGCTGGCTGTCAAAGTCATTCAGGGGCACTGGATTCAGGCGTTATCCTATATCCCGCCCCTGATCGCCTTTTCACTGGGGGTTTTTGTTGCTGAAGGGATTAAACGAAAATCAACCCACCGTTTAACTCCGGACTGGACCCGCGCAATTCTTTTACTGGAAATTGCGATTTTTTTCATCGTGGGATTGATTCCGCAAGGAGTTCCCAATACGGTAGTGGTGGTGATCGTCTCGTTCGTCGCTTCCGTGCAAATGACTTCCTTCCGCAAGCTCATTGATGTGCCGTACACCTCCACGGTCAGCACCGGTAACCTCCGATCAGCTATCGAGGCTGTGTATGTCGCCGTAACGACCAAGGACACGAACGCTGCCATTCGAGCGATGCGTTATGGTGTCATCCTGGCAGCCTTCTTGGTAGGAGCCTTGCTGGGGGGATTTCTAACTTTGACAATTGGGGATAAAGCCGTTTGGGGCGCTGTTGTTGCACTTATTTTTTCTTTTATTTTATTTACGGAAAAGGAAAAGTGGAAGCTTCCCCTACGCCACTAATCCTCCATTACATCAGCCCTGAACGAACTGGCGCTGGGCCGTTTCAAAGAAATTCAAAAGGTCTTCACGGGACGGGAATGCAGCCTGAGCTGATTGGTTGCTACCGCCCCCCTTACCGTGAAATGCCCCCAGATTCTCTTTCAAAAATGCTCCGCAGCTAACAGACTGGGTGCCGTTATGTGCCAGAAGGATTTTGTTTTCTGCTGTTGTGGCAAATAGAACAAGCAAATCATGCTCAGCTGTCAGCTTGGTAGCCAATTGCTGCATGTCCTGCAGGGATTTTTGTTCGAATACATGAGCAAGAACATGCCCCTGCACAGCAGATAGCAACTCTTTCGCCTGGTACGAAGCATTTTCCTCTTGTAGGAGCTCCACTTGCGCCTTAAGCTGCTTATGCTCCTGCTCCCACTTTTCGAATCGGGTCAAAATATCTTTTCGCCCGGTATTGAACTTCGTAGATAACACGTCCAATATCTGAACATTATCGTTAAAATCCTGGAGTGCGCGAACGCCACATTTGAAATGGATTCTTGCCATCCCCTTCTGCTTCTCCCATTTTAAGCATTTAATGATCCCGATTTCCCCGGTCTGAGCTACATGTGTGCCACCGCAAGCATTATATTCAATGCCCTCGATCTCGACAATCCGAATATTTTCTGTCACTTTGGGCGTTTTCACAAGCGGAATGTCCTTCAATTGCTCACGGGTTACAAAATAACTTTTTATGCTGCGATTACTATAGATTTGCTGATTTACTTCCTGCTCGATTGCCGATAGCTGCGCAGGCGTTATATCCGAACAGTTCACATCAATCGTGTCATATTCTTGTCCCAGATGAAAGCTTTCCGTACGGGCACCCAACAACTCTAGACAAACCGCTGACAGCAAGTGCTGCCCGCTATGCTGCTGCATATGATCAAATCTGCGTTCCCAATCCAATCGGCAGGCTACTTTCCGATCCTCCGGCAAACGCTCTACCTGATGACAAATGTCCCCATCTTCGAGGACAACATCTAATACCCGAACGCCCTGAATGGTTCCTGTATCACAAGGCTGGCCTCCGCCATGCGGATAGAAGGCCGTTTCCTCCAGCATAACCAAATATTTTCCGTCTCTTTCCATGCTTCGTGTAATATGAGTGTCCCACTCCGTAAGATGCGGAGCAGTGTAGTATAATTTTGTCGTCATTCCAGATTCCTCACTTTTGGGTTCTTTGTCTCGTGCGATATTCACTTATTATCAAGCAATTCATTGTAAATATCAATGCAGGGAAAAGCTTGAACCATGGCACGAACAACCTCCATTTGGTGAGAAATGTGCATGACGATTAACAAAGTTTAGCTTGAAATTCATTTTTGAATAGATTAAGATTAGTCGGCTAACTAATTTATTGATTGGAACATACTGTAAGAAGAAAGGAGAACCTTATGGATTTTGATTTACGGGACTTGCCCACTCGTGAGGCGCTACAAGAATTTTCTATGCGTATCCCCGAGATTGATGTAAGAGCAACAGAAGCTATGCTATTTTTTATGCGGGTATCTTCCAGCGTCTTTAAAGTCAGCTTTGAGGGCTTTGAGAAGTTCGGTATATCTCATGGGAAATTTTCAATATTAATTCTTCTGTACCGCAACATCCATACAGGATTGCTGGCTACAGAGCTTGCGGAGAAAGTAGGGGTTAGCAAGCCTACTGTTACCGGTCTGCTTGACCGCCTGGAACGCGATGGGCTTATTATTCGATCTGTTCATCCTTCCGACCGCCGTATGAGCATTGTTAAACTGACCGAACAAGGAACAGAAATGATGGAAAGACTGCTGCCTATACATTTTACAAGCACTTCCACACTGATGAGCCACCTGTCCACCGATGAAAAGGAATTGCTCCTGACGTTACTGCAAAAAATAGAAAGTGGCATCCCTCAAGCAAAAGAGATATATAAAGCAGCAAAACCAGAATAAGTTTTAATTTTGCGTTTTAGTTAGCCGACTAACTTTTAAATTATTAAATAAAAGAATAAATAAAATGTACATATCAGGATATTTATTCGAGTCTATGTTTAACCCATTTTATGAATCTAAGGAGCGTATTACCCATGAATCGCACACAAGCCACTAGCCTCATCATCCCTCTCATTTCTATCGCCTGTCTGATCGGCGGGGGTTTCCTGCTCCAGACCAACGGACAAGATCAAGTCAATGCTTCGCGATCCGTTAAAGGCACAACACTAAATGCGGATAGCATTCATGTATCTTTTGAACAAGTAGGAGGCAAAGTCCTGAACATCCCGGTAACAGAAGAAACGAAGGTGAAAAAAGGAACTGTCCTTATGACTTTGGATTCCACAGATGTGGATCTGCAAATTGAGCAGCTGCGGACACAAATTGCCCAGTTCAATACGCAAATCAGCCAACAACAACAATCCATCAATTTAGGCTATACACGGGCAGCAACTCAGGAAAAACAGGCACAGCTAGATATCGCGCAAGCTCAAGTGACTGAGAGTAAAAGTCAGGCAGCATTGCAGCGGGCACAAGCGGCTGAGCGTCAAGCCACTGCTGCGGAACAACAGGTCAATAACGGGGTTCGGGATGAAGATGTTCAGCAGCAACGAATTGCTGTAGCCTCAGCAACCAAAAACGTTCAGACTGCGCAGACCAACTATAAGCGTAATAAAGCACTCTATGATGCAGGAAGTGCATCCAAAGCAGCGTTGGATGATGCCGAATCCTCTTTGACTTTAGCGACAAATCAGTTGAGTCAGCAAAAAGAGGCTCTACAAAAGCTACTTCATGGTGCCACTTCTGAAGAACGTATGCAGGCCAGTGAACAGACGACACAAGCAGCCGTTTCGGTAAAACAAGCCGAGGAAGAAATTCGCGGTGCCCAATTGTCCGTCGATCGTTCCAAGACCCAGCTGGAAACCATTCAGCAGAGTCGTCAACAGTTGGCAGATCAGAAGCTGGCTATTGACCTTTTAAAGCAACAAAAAGACACACAGGAAGTTCAGCTTAAAACGTTGCTGCTCAAAAAAGAACGCCTGGTGTTAAAAGCACCACAGGATGGCAAGGTGACTTCGATTAGTACCAAAGTCGGCGAAAATGTGGCGCAAGGTGCTCCTGTGATTACCCTGGAAACCAACGATTTATATTACGATCTCTATGTGAATGAAGAACAAGCGGGGAAATTCAAGGCCAATCAAGAAATTAAAACTCATATCTCTGGTCTCAATAAGGACTTGAAAGGTACGGTACGCTATGTAACTGCTGCACCACAATTCGCTAATGTGAAGATGTCCCGTGAAAAAGGAGAAGCAGATACCGCTACATTCCAGATACGTGTATATGTAACAAGAGAAGCAGCTTTGCTACCAGGCATGACAGTTGAGGTGAATACAAATGAAATCTCTTCGTGATGAATGGTCGTATCTGGTTCACTCCAAGTATCCGATTATAGCTATTATCTTCCCATTGATTGCCGTACTGGGGTATTCACTGTTGCTCCCAAGCAGCCAAATTAACGACGCTAACGTGGTAGTGGTGGATCAAGATAACACAGCTTACAGCCGTGAGTTCATTCAGAAAATAAATGCTTCCCCGTATATGAACGTAGCTGAGATTGTTTCGTATACGGACAACCCTGAACAGTATTTTTATCATGAGCAATATTTGGCTGTTATTTCATTGCCGCATGGTTTAGAGGACAATCACAATCGTTCCCTCTCCAGCCGCGTGGGTCTCATTCTCGATAATACCAATGTACAATCTATTACTTCGATTCGTACAGCTATGCAGGAAATTAGCGTTTCCGAGAATATGGAACTGTCTGTTCCAGCTATGTTGAAAACCGGGATGAACGCAGAACAGGCTCAAGGGGCCCTCAATGGTATCGCCTTGGAAGTGCGTTCCATGTTTAATCCAACGAATGACTATCAGAATACGACGATACTTGCATTCACTTGTATGTTCTCTTTTATGATACTGAATATAAATAGCTTACCTCTGGTCGCCAGACTCCGGGTTTCCAAGAGGCTGGCTGCTGAGCTGCAAAATCCGTTCAACATCCTGCTGCGTATGCTTCCTTATACGCTGTTTTCGACGGCTGGCTTAATCTTCTCTCTAGGGATGCTTAAAGTGTTTGGGGGAGGCCGTTTCGAGGCCAATCCAATTCTCTTTATAATTCCAGTTGTCCTGTATGTATTCGGTACCGTTTGTATCAATGTCCTGGTTGCATGGGGCGCTGCACATCCGGGAATAGCCATTGGCAGAATGGTGATGATACTCATGCCTGCTTTTGTTCTATCAGGGGCTGTTCTTTCCAGATCACTGTTTCCACCTTTAGCGATTCAAATCGGTGATTTCTTCCCCTTTGTATGGATGTATAAATTCCTGCGCACTATGGGTCTGCGTGGTGCACCTTTGCAGGAGATGCTTCCCGAACTCGGTTCTCTGTTACTATATGTGGGTGTACTCTCCTTGCTGGTGATCGCCAGAGCCCTATGGGAGAAACAGAAGCTGGCCAAGCAGACTGCGGGCACTGCTTCTGAAAAGGGATTACCACATCCCGTTGTTCCAGCAAGCACAACTGGCGGCGGGTTATCTATGCAAGGGGCACCATCAGCACCTATGCACGAGCCTATAAAAGGATAGAGTCTCGTCTACAAAATAAAAAAGGGTTAAGTGCCGTCTAACGATCCTTAACCCTTTTTTTATAATCAGGATTTTGTAAAATCCTCAATAATATTAAATTATCATTGTTATCAGAATAAAATTCACTTATATGCCCGACCTAATTGATAAGCGTGCTCCAGTAAACCTTCAATGTATTCTTTCGATTCGGATAAAGTATCATAGAAGAACTCCACCTTGGACTCTCTTACTCTTGCGTAACCAGCAATGGCTTTATTCAAATAATTAGTAACCAAATCGTGATATTCATACTTGATCAGATGTTCTTTCGTCCCCCCCGCCAAGCACATCCACAGAACCTGCTTTGACGTGAACTCCTGAAGTAAACCTATGTTCCACACTTTATCCAGGTACCCTTTTAGCATGGACGGGACACTATACCACCATAATGGAAACACAAAGACCAGAGCATCCGCAGCCACTATTCTATCCATCTCTTTCCGTGTTTCAGGAGCATATTGTTTATGGGTCGTATTCCAATCCAACTCATCTGCAGCGCTGTACACCGGATTGTATCCATCCCGATCCAAGTCCAAAATATCTACCTCGTGCTTATTCTCTTTCAATCCCTCTACAAAACGATTCATGACCGCAAGGGTTAGTGAATCTTCTCTAGGATGCGTGACGACCAATAAAACTTTCATGTATCCGTAACCTTCTTTCTCCTCATAATTGGTGAACCCTGTCTACAGATGCTATTATGGATGTTATACATTAAAGTGTGAAGTACGCACTTCAATGTACTGTAGGTACTTTAAGGTTCCTTAGTGCTTTTTGTACTACAGATCGGAGAGGGGGAAAAGTCTATGGAAGACAAAGCCAAAACCTATATGCTCGGGATCGAGGCAACTTTGGAGGTCATCAGTGGAAAGTGGAAAGGCATTATCCTACACCATTTAACCAGCGGCAGAAAACGTACATACGAACTTCGTCAACTCATTCCGAAAATCACCCAAAAAGTGCTCACCCAACAGCTTAGAGAGCTTGAAAAGGATGGAATCATCCACCGCATCATTTATAACCAAGTTCCCCCCAAAGTGGAATATGAGCTTAGTGAATATGGATGGGATTTTAAAGATCTGCTTGATCGTTTTTGCTTATGGGGAGAAGATCATTTGGATAGGATCTATGGAGATAAAACAAAGGTGTTGGAAGAGTATTCTGTGAAGGAGAAAAACGCCAAACAAGCACCACCCCTTTAAGGAGGCGTGCTTGCTGTAATACTATACCTAAGCTGTGTACCTTGTTTATTCACCAGTCTCCGAAAATTTCCGAATACGAGCCCCTACTTCATCCCGTACACGCTGGAATACGCTCCATTTCTCTTCTTCTGTTCCTTGTGCTTTAGCCGGATCATCAAATCCCCAATGTTCACGACGAACGTGCGGAGGTGTGATAGGACATTTATCAGCAGCATCTCCGCACAAGGTCACAACCAAATCCGCGCTGTTCAGCAAAGCAGGATCTATAATATCTGAAGTTTGACCGGAAATATCCAACCCTACTTCATTCATCGCTTGCACCGCTTTAGGGTTAAGGCCGTGTGCTTCAATACCCGCACTGTATACATTCCAACGGTCTCCCAAGTATTTTTTGGCCCAGCCTTCTGCCATTTGACTGCGGCAAGAGTTACCAGTGCATAAAAAGTAAATTGTCTTTTTTTCCATCATTACCGTCTCCTTCAATGTTCCATTATGAAATGATTAACCATAGATATAAGCCCAGTAGGGTCATAAAAAGTGTAGGAATGGTTAAGACAATGCCTGTCTTAAAATAAGTCCCCCAAGAAATTTTTACGTTTTTCGAACGGAGCACATGCAGCCACAACAACGTGGCTAATGAACCGATCGGAGTTATTTTCGGTCCCAGATCAGAACCAATGACGTTAGCATAAATCAACGCCTCTTTGACCATACCAGTTGTATGGGTGGCATCAATGGCAAGCGCATTAATCATGACCGTAGGCATGTTATTCATGACCGACGAGATAATCGCCGCAATAAAACCCATGCCCATGGTGGCCACAAACATACCTTGACCGGCAGCCGCTTGAATCACATGGGCCAGCAGATCCGTCAAACCGGCATTACGTAGACCATACACCACAACATACATTCCGATGGAGAAAAATACGATAGCCCATGGAGCACCCTTGATGACTTCTTTCATCGGCACTGCAGGGCTTCTACGCGCCATCAATAAGAAAAAGATAGCAATAATACCAGCCACCACCGAAACGGGAATATTAAAAAATTCGCATGCAAAGTAGCCAACGAACAAAACCGCGAGAACGATCCAGGACATACGGAACATCTTTGGATCTTTAATCGCTTCCGCAGGCCTGATTAATTGTGTCGCATCAAACGTTTTCGGAATTCTTTTACGGAAAAAAAGATACAGTACTCCTATACTGGCTGCTAAAGAAAATAAATTAGGTACAATCATGCGACTCGCATATTCCATAAAGGTGATCCCAAAGAAATCGGCTGACACAATGTTGACCAAGTTGCTGACCACAAGCGGAAGCGACGTCGTGTCTGAAATAAAACCGCTCGCTATAATAAAAGGAAAAATCATTTTCTCATCCAATTTAAGTGCCCGAACCATCGCCAGTACAATCGGTGTCAGTATTAAGGCCGCACCGTCATTCGCAAAAAAAGCAGCAACAACGGCGCCAAGAATGGTCACATAAACAAACATCCGGGTTCCGCTTCCTCGCGCAGCTCGTGCCATGTGAAGCGCCGCCCATTCGAAGAAGCCGATTTTATCAAGCACCAACGAAATCAGAATAATGGCTACAAAAGCCAGTGTCGCATTCCAGACAATATGAGTAACTTCCCAAACATCATGCAAATCGACGACACCCACCAGCAAGGCGAGTATGGCACCGCCACAGGCAGACCATCCGATGGACAGATTTTTAGGCTGCCAGATCACCAATACTAAAGTGGCTAAAAATATAATGCATGCCAACAAAATCAATGTTCTAAACCTCCAATATATTACCTTATAAACATATACTTATATAATAGCACCGTTATCCCTCAAGGAGATACACGGAACAGTCTTTAGGATGAACAAGCTGAGGAATCCGGTTCACAAAATGTGATCGGCTCCTCTTTATTCAGCCATTTTAAAATTTGCTTGGAGTCTGGCATACGCTCAAGAACAGCTTGAATATGCGGCTTGTCGTCTACGTTTAAGGAATAGTATACCCACTGACTTCGTCTCTCTTCTTTTACAATTCCTTGCGACTTTAATTTTCTCAAATGTTGGCTAATTGCTGGCTGCGTCATATCAAAGATATCTACAAATTCGCAAACACACCACTCTCTTTCTCTTAGCAGGGAAAGCATAGCCAGTCGAGTTTTATCGCCCAATAGCTTTAAATGATCGGCTACATAACCTAGTTGATCCAATGTGTGACCCCCTTCCACTCATATAACCATATGCTTATATACTAATGGAGCTCGGGTTTAATATCAATAACGAATAATACTTATTCGTTCACCAATTGCATAATCCAGTCTTTTAGATCAACGATTCGCAGTGTTTTAGGCCGTGTATTCGTTCCAGAAATAATTAATGGGACAAGGGAATCTTTTTCGTGCAACGATCCATGAGCCCCTCCTCCAATGTGGGTGGGAGAACTTTCACCGACGAGTTCATATCCGGGTTGGACCGTGACGACAACATATCTTCCTTCATGCGAATTCATTGCCCCGTGTAGCCTCGCCAATACGTCTGGATATTTTCCATACTTGATCCGGTTGTTATTCACCTTAATATCCACAAGGTCCTCTTCGCCCGACAAGGTCCACGATTGTCCATATTCATCGATGAATTTTCCACCGGGATGATAAGAAAACAGCTTACCCGTTTTCCCCTTTGTAACATGAATATTGTTTTTACCATCTTTCATAGCGATAATGTCGAGCTTGTCCTCATTTTGTAAAAACTTCACCACGTCAGATAACTCCACCTTATCGTTAATCGCATAGATATACGCCATTCGTTCATTAGCGGCAATCACGATTTGGTCTTCAGTTCTTACGGGTTGATTTAATTTTGCAATGCGGTAATGATTCAAAAGAGGCCTTATATCAACCGTTGCTGCCTGTCGATCATCATAAACCGCACTTTGTCCACTGTCACCCATGACAATCCATATCGCATTGTTTACAGCCTGTTCCCACGAACCATATGCGTTCAACACAGTTTGCAGTGCTTGATCTGCTTTTTCGATTCCCTCCAGTTGAGTCGGGCCCTTTCTATGCGCCAAATTATCATTCTCTGGAAAGTATGTGATGGTTACGTCTGGAAGTTTCTTCTGGCTGATTAGAAAAGCGGCATCTTTTGCGGAAAATTCATCGTTCATCCCAAATTTTTTCCACAAAGGAGTATTCCAGTTATTTTTCGGATTCAATTGTGCCAGAGCTGCATAAGATAACCATTTAGGCCCTGTTACTATCATTTTTTCTGGCACCCTGTTGCTATTCGCTATGAAGTCAGGCACTTTTAAGGCATGTTTCGTTTTCCCTCTAAAGACAATAGCATTGATGGACGCGGATTCTTTTCCTTTGTCAGCCAATTCCTCATGTATGGTTTTCGTTTTTTTGTTCAAATGGACTTGGTTTAATTGGTAAATTGCGTCTAAGAATACTTGTAGTTGGTCTATCTTTAAGGCTTCTTTGGCACCATTGCCGTAGAGAATCATGCGTTTCTTTTGGTTGCTGTACCAAACGAGTCCGGGCACATGATGTTGGTCTGCATACGTTCCCGTTAATAATGTGCTGTCGATTGTCACAGACATCGTGGGAAATGAACTCACTACATGCGGAAAATATTGCCCTTGATTTAGGAGATATTGCATTGCGGGTGCACGGCCTTCTTGAATTGCATCTTGCAAAGGCTTATCCATTAAAGAATCAATCAAGATCACAATGACAGGTTTTTTGCCCATTTGATTTACTGTGATAGGTGGCTTCACACTTTGTTGTTTTAGCTGTTGACTGGAGTCCGCTCTACACCCCAAGACCAACAACAATAAACCTAGCACTAGTGCTATGGTAACTTTATTTTTCATGCCCATGTATGTGTCCCTTTCTTAGAAAAACTTGATCCTCTTATTTTTTTCTTGTACTAAAAAAATTATTCCTGCATTGGATCATCGGGACAAAGGTATCTCATACAAGCAATTAAAGTTACACCTCCATGAATTTTTTGGATCTAATAGGCCAAATTTAAGATCAAACCATTCAGGGAGGGAACATAACCATGACGACTACAAACATAAACGAATACTCCATGCATTATATGGATTCCGGTGAAGGAATGGCCATCCTATTCATTCACCCTCCAGTACTCACAAGCTTAAATTTCACATACCAAATCCAAGGACTCTCGCCCCATTTTCGAACTATAGCTTTTGATATCAGAGGACACGGTAAAAGTCAGCCTTCCGAGCAAACGGTTACTTACCCTCTCATTGTCAAGGATATTAAACATTTGATGGACCGGATGAGCCTTGATAAAGTATTTCTGTGTGGATATTCTACCGGAGGCTCGATAGTACTTGAATTCCTCTTGACTTATCCAGATCGGGCATGGGGAGGCATTGTTATCAGTGGAATGTCAGAAGTAAACGAAGGGCGACTAAGAAACAAAATTTCTTTGGGCATTGCTCTTTCCAAAATCGGTGCAGTCGGTACACTTGCCCTTTCTATTGCTTGGTCACAAACGAAACAGCTATCTTTGTTACGTAAGTTATTCAGCGATGCGAAGCAGGGAAATCCCAGGAATGTCGAGCAATATTATCGATACAGCTTGAAGTACAACTGCACCTCACGGCTCGGGGAAATCCAGCTTCCCGTCCTGCTTGTTTATGGTGAAGAGGATAAGCACTTTCATCCCTATGCCAAAATATTGCATCAACAATTACCGAAGAGTGAGCTTGTTTTCATTGAAAAAGTCGATCACCGCCTTCCTACGAAGGCCGCCGGATCATTGAATGAACTGATTAAGCAGTTCGTAGATCGCTTCAGTCTTTAAGGCAAATTCTACAGGAGAATTCCGCATACACATCTACACCCCACTCCTGATACTGTATCTTTGCCTGTATATGACCTTGCATATGACCTGCTCAAATAAGTGAAAAATAATATATAATATTTTACACTATGTAAATATACAAATTATGCTATAGTCATATGTAGTTTAGATGGGATAGGTATGTATTATTCTGCTTCTAAATCTGAAGGGGTGTAAAAATGAAATGCTAAAGCGTATTCAAAATCTTTTTGTTATACCTAACTACCCATTGTTCATGATCTGCATGTTATTGCAAGGCATGGCTATATCCATCAGCGCACCTTTTTTAGCTGTATATTTTACAAGTACACTTGGCGTATCTGTAGGAACCTTTGGTGTGTTTACAGCGGTGACTTTGATTTGTGGCATATGGATAAGCTCTCTGATTGCTAAACGTTCTGATACCGGCTTAGACCGTAAACAAATTTTGGTAATTTGCACGTTATTTAATGCCGTAGCCTTTGCAGGATATCTTGTAATCCAAAATTTTTATGTGCTTTTTGTTTATATGACGATCTTTACGGCCATTGGTGCTCCTGGGATGCCGCAGTTATTTGCCAGTGCACGTGAAGCAGTAAATCGCAGTAAATCTGCGGATCACGCCTTTGCGAATTCAACGCTTCGGTCTATGTTTTCTCTTGGCTTTATTACCGGGCCGCTTTTTGGTTCCTTTTTGATTGCACATACGGGCTTTAAGGGTATCTTTATGGGAACGACCTCTATTTTTGTTCTCATTGCTGTGCTTCTATTCTTTTTTATCAAGCAGCCTCCCGCTCAACTTAAACATAACAATCAACTTTCACTTCATCACATTACATTACATAAAAATATTGAGATTCTGATTCCCTTTTCCGTTCTTACTCTGCTCTATACGTCTCACTGGATGAATAATTTGAATATTTCCTTGTTCATCATTCACAATTTACAAGGCGACACGAGTGACGTTGCTCTAGTATCCAGTATTTGCGCAATTGTAGAAATACCCTTGATGCTCATGCTAGGCGTACTAGCAGCTAAATACTCCAACCGTTTGCTTATATTTTTAGGAGCATTAACAGGAGTTGTCTATTATCTCCTTGTCCTTATGTCTACGGAGATGTGGCAGCTATTCGTGGGGCAGCTTCTTCTAGCCTTCTTTGTTGCAGTGATTTCTGCCATTGGCATTAGTTACATGCAGGATTTGTTGCCCTCTCTTCCAGGGTACGCATCGACGCTATATTCCAATGCGACAACCATCGGAAGACTGGTGGGGAGCTTGATGGGCGGATTAACCGCTCAATGGATTGGTTACCGAAATACCTATTGGGTCTGTTTGGCCCTAATCATCTGCTCCCTTGGTCTTCTGGCGATTTCAAAGAAACTAGAGTTTGAAAAATCTGCTACTTTAAAAGAAAGGAATCACAGTATATAGACTGCCGCTTATTTTTCTATGGTGGAGAAATGGCTCATGATTGTATCTGCCGCATGACTGTACCCACTAGCCTGGCGTAATGATTCGCCAATCACATGAGCCTGTTCTTTATAGGTTGGATGACTCAATACCTCTAATAAGGCAGCTCTCAAACTAGCGGGTGTAAGCTCATTTTTATCCACAACAACACCCGCTCCCAGTTCCTGCACCCGACTAGCTACGATGGGCTGATCCGATGTTAAAGGAATCATGACCTGCGGCACATTGTAATACAGTGCTTCACATGTACTGTTCATCCCCGCATGTGTAACAAAAGCGTCCACATGCTGGAGCATTTCCAATTGCGGAATATAAGGCTTGATTATAAAATTGTCAGGTATACACGAGGCCAATGGCTCCATGTCTGTATAATTGCCTGAAGACAGCACAAACTGCACAGGCAAATCGCGAAATGCTGCAAAACAAAGCTTATAAAATTCCAAGTCTTTATTCAAAATAGTACCCATTGAAATGTACACCGCCTGTGGATGCAGAACACGAAGTTGTTCGAACGGGAAGGAAGGAGCATCTTTACGCGGTACAATAGAAGGACCTGTAAAAATAAAACTGTGATCCAGTTTTTCGGCTTGCGGTTGAAAATAGCGGCTTGTATAAACGATTCTTAAGTGTCCGCCATGAGGAGCAATCTCTTCTATAGCCGGAGCGTCAACCTGAAGCTCATTAGCTAGTTGATGCGTTATTTGCATCGTAGCCGTGTATAACTTTTTTACCTCCGGATCATTGTCATTCATGCCTTGCCCCGATCCCAATGGCTCTACGAAAGCAAAAGAAGCGATAGAGCATACAGCAGGAATTCCTAGCTTCTCAGCAATAATCGTGCCTCCCCAACCCATCAAAGAATCATAGATTAAATAATCATAGGTTCTGTTTTCAATAACTCTCAAAACCTCTGGAATAATCGGAAGAATCATACCTTTTACCATCATGTATACAAATTGATAATGATGTTTGTATTCTGCTGGCTTTAAATCAGAGTCTTTGGAAAAAGCATCATCCACAAAAGGGTAGGTGATCATCTGCGCTCCTGTCTGTTGAATTCTCGTACGATATTCTTCCGTACACACATAGTCAACATCCTCCCCACTGTCTACCAACCTTTTCACTAATCCTAGTGTCGGATTAACATGGCCTTCAGCAGGCGTGATCACTACTAACACACGTGCCATACGTTACACCTCCAAAATCAAAAATAAATTACAATTTGAAATAAATACACTTTAAACATAGCAAACATTTACCATATAAACAAGTATTTTCAATACCTAAAAATTAAATATGTATCCTCCACTCAAACGATAGAAATAAGCGAGGCTGAACGCTAGAAGCGCTTGCCCCGCTTAACCACTGAACATCAAATTTAAAGACGCCAATCCCAATGATCTGGTCCACTCAGAACAGCTTCAACGGTGTACTGGCTTGCTTCATCGGCAGTAAGCTGTTTGGCCCAAGGTACACGTTCGCTACTTCCTGCACCTGGTCCAAAGTTATCAAACTCTCCAAATCTTGCGGTCTGCTCATTGGATTCCTTGCCCCAATTATTCCAGCCGCCCGGCTTGATATGGTCATCCATATAGGTCTTCAAAAAAGTAACATGAGCGTGAGGGCGCCATGGCCGTCCGAGATCCACCTTGCCTGTTAAGCCATTTTCTGTTGTCAGACGACATTGAATAAATACAAAGCCCGGCTTGTTCTCTTCTGTTGAAGCTGCTGTCACATATCCGGCACGCAGGCTGTGTATGATCGAATTATCAAACACAGCGGGTGCATTGCCAAATATAAAATCTACACTGCCACTGATGTAGCTGTCCTTGAAATACTGTCTGCCACGGTTCACAAGCAACGTATCCTGTAGGCCGGTAATTTTGACATTGTGATACTTACCACGATCGCCTTCAGCATATAACGCTACAGCCTGCACCTGTCCGGTTCCTTCTGTATTGGCAACCGTGACATTCTCCAACACAAAATCAGGACTTTGCACACGCATGGTATAGCTGTTGCTTGTTCCTAATTCTTTTCCATCCACCACGGTTTTGGCCGTATCATCAAAAGCAATGATCGTTTTATCCCGATCTTCTCCGATAATACTCAGGTTTTTCTTAGAGGAATTCACCTTTATTTTCTCACGATACGTACCGTTTTTGAGATGGATAACTGTCCTTGTATTGCTGTCGTCAGGGACTGCGTCAATAGCTGCCTGGAGAGATGTAAAGTCAGCAGGACCATAGGTCGCTACCACCACACTAGTAGGACGAGTTCCTCCTGAGTCTGTCAGGTTGCGGATGGTGACATGGCTGAATTCCGACGTATTGTAATTCCATACATCGTTTTGTGGTTTGGATGCATCAGTAGCCAACCCGAACAATAGCGGTTGATGATCCGGCACATCTATAACCGTTTCACCAACCTTCTCCCAGTTCGTCACACCATCTGCGGATACCCAGCCGGTAACCTTTTGTCCTTGTCGTACAAGACGTACCGAATATGGCGTTGCAATAAACGTCTCCATTGACGCACGTTTTGTCTTACCCTCCGTTTGATCACGACTGATAAGAATACCCTGTTTGCCATATTTAACAAATGCTAAAGACATAAAGGCCATTTTGGATCCAGGCTTCAGCGATTCACGAATCATTACACCCGCTTCGGCGTTATCATCCACTGGGGTAATTTGTTCCACACGGGCTGTAATTTTAGTGTCACCTTCCCATTTTTGATAAGCATAATGGAAAATATCTGCCTTACCGTCAACGTCTCCCGCTGACTTCAGTCTTATACTGCTGCCGCTTGCATCTTCTTTTAAGACCTGAGTATGCCCTTTTATATAACCAGCATTGCCCTCAGAGCCAATCTCTTCGCTGAGCCAACTTCCCGACGGCGCAGTCGTATTGACGTGAATGGTAACAGGATTGGAAAATGCAGCATTCCCCTTGCGGTCGGTCACCCGTACAATAATATAATGGGTCCCGTCCATCACATGGTTCCAATTCATTTGATAAGGCGCAGTCTCTACTTTTCCAGCGAGTTTGCCGTCAATGATAAATTCAACATGAGCAATACCATCTTTGTCCTTGGCTGTTGCTGTTATGGTCGCATCCCGGCCTGCTTCCAAAATATCGTTATGCTTTAGTGAACGTCCGTTTGCATCCGACACCTGAACGACAGCCTCTGGATTATTCACCTCATTTCCATTCGACAGCTTCTCAAT
This sequence comes from Paenibacillus peoriae, assembly GCF_022531965.1. Classification (GTDB taxonomy): domain Bacteria; phylum Bacillota; class Bacilli; order Paenibacillales; family Paenibacillaceae; genus Paenibacillus; species Paenibacillus polymyxa_D. The sequence goes on from NZ_CP092831.1 coordinate 4,966,173, forward strand.
AAGATCATTTAAATAGACCTCCAGATTCGTATAACCCTTGGCAAAATGAGCATACGCCCCTGTGCCGGCAAGCCCCTGACCGTTACGATCATCTGCATTATTGGGGTCCAGCCCATGGGCACGTTCCCATTCATCCGGCATTCCATCATGGTCACTGTCAGAAAGCTCCGTCGTCGTTACGTTAGAATCGTCATAAATCCACCCTGCTTCACGCGGAGAGTTAATAAATGCACCCGTTCCATTCTTCACATCATTCATAATTCGGGCGTCCACCGCATCTCTTCTTGGCAGCGTGGCTCCTGAGCCGGCAAGCACCTCCGTATATGCGGTTTGTGCATCTGTCGCTTGATATGGACCGTACGCATCGGGTGAGATTCCGTTGTCGTATTCCCCTCTGACTTCAATCGGCTCCGCCAAACGGGTGGACGGATCAATAATGGACCCAATGGATGTGCCAAGCTGCCAGTTGTCTTTCGTAACCGAGTCATTGCCGTACATATAGTTACCACCAATAAAGATGCGTGTTTTATATTTTTTACTACCCACGTCTACAAAAATTTGACCGCGAACGCCCTCATATGTGTTAGGGCCATACTTATAATAGTTATTTAGCACATTATACGATCCTTCACCACCGCCGTATGAGGAGAAAAATCCCCAGTTATAAATGACATTATTGGTCATTTCCACAGCGTCGATTTGTTTTTTATCGGTTGGAAAACGCGGATTACGGCTTGCATTGTGAGCCAACAAGTTATGATGATAGGTGGAATTTCGTCCACCCCATATGCCGCCATAGCCGTGGCGACCTTTCTGGTGCGTAGTCATTAGCATACTTTCGGACGCAATGGACCATTGTACCGTTGTATTGACGTTGTCATACAGGCTCAGTACCTCATCCACCGACCAGCTAAAGGAACAGTGATCAATCATTATGTTTTTATGGTATCTGGCTCCCAATGCGTCATCCTCACTGGGGTAACGGTCGGTCAATCGGAAACGCAGGTAACGGAGAATGACGTTATCTGCTTCAATCCCTGTTGTGTAATCGCTTACAGTTATACCGTCGCCAGGAGCTGTCTGACCCGCAACCGTCAGATTGTTTCCCAAGATCTTAAGTGGCTCCTTGAGATGAATCGTTCCACCCACCCGGAATACGACCGTCCGATTATCGGAGCTGACCGCTGCGCGAAAAGATCCGGGAATGATCTGCTCCCCTTTGCCGTAGTCTGCCAGCGTGGTAACCTCATACACTTCACCTCCGCGTCCACCGGTAACATATTTACCGCCACCCTCAGCCCCCGGAAAAGCCGGAATATCCGTCGCCACTTTTGCCCCCTTTGCGTTCTCTGTTCCTACCGCAGTCTCCGCTTGGATTAGTGGCGGGCACAAGGTCAACAACAATGAACCCACAACCACGTTACATAGCACCTTTTTCCATGTACGCTGCTTGCTCATATTCTGTTTCCTCCCTAAGATTTTCTTCCACATCAGCGCATATTTTTATAAAAACACGATCCGAGACGTTCAGAAGCGCCTTCACCTCCTTTCATCAATCTTTTCTGCTTTTATCATTGGCAGGTTGTCATATATACTGTTGATGTATGAATGCGCTTACTTATCTTAATTTGTAAAGGAAGAAGCACATGAATGAAGTGAAAGAAGATAAATATGTCATTGGCGAACAACAATTCTCCATTCATCACATCTATCGTACCGGTTTCACAGTTATGCCCCGGCCCCATGTCCACGAGAACTATGAGCTGTATCTCTTACTGCGAGGCGAACGCATCTATTTTATGAATGGCAAGGTATACACCGCTCGCAAGGGGGATCTGATATTCATCCTTCCTCACGACTTGCACTCTACCGCCAGTACGCAATTGCAGGAAACAGAGCGCATTTTGATTCATTTTTCTCCGACGTTTCTCCCACAGCAGGATCATGACATTCTTGACCTGCCGCCATACCAGCAATCCGCGTTACTTCGCTTACCTGCGAGAGAGCAAGTGGAGGTTGAACGTTTATTCCTACAGATGAATACCGAATGCAGGAATAAGCAGCCTCTGCATGACCGTTGCGTACAGCATTTACTGCTGGAAATGCTGATCCTGGTGCACCGATCGGAAGCAATCGAGCGTAGTGAACCTGTCTCCTCTCATCCCATGCATCAGAAAATCACGGAAATTTCTTCTTTTATTCAGGATCATTACAATGAACCGTTAACTCTCGAACAAGTGGCTGCCTGCTTTTTCATTAGTCCAGCTTACCTAAGCCGTATCTTTCTAAAGTTGACTGGTTTTCATTTCAGCGAATACATCCGCGTAGTGCGGGTCAGGGCGGCCCAAACCAGACTTCGAACCACCAAAGACAAAATCCAGCATATTGCAGAGGATGTCGGGTTCGGTCATGCTTCCCACTTTAATAAAATCTTTAAAAAAATAACTGGGCTCTCTCCTCTTCAGTACCGCAAGCAGGTTCGGTAGATATTCAGTGTAAAGAATTAGACGCCAATTTTATACCTCCGCTCTTGTCTTGTTTTTCCATTTTTATATCCACTTGCTCTTTCATGGAACTAAATACAAGCCGCGTTGGAATAAGTAAAATGCACAAAAAAACCATACTTCGCTGCAATGCGTGCACCGAAGTATGGCTATTACAAAGTCATTTTACATCTTTAAAATTATAAATTACTCTTTCTATGACCATTATTGCAATGCTTTAATATCCTGAATCAGCAATTCAACATTTTCTTTCTTCGTAGCCCAACTGGTACAGAATCGAACTGCACTATGTGTATCATCAACCTTTTCCCAAAAGGAGTAAGTATATTTTTCACTCAATGCCTTTAGTATACGATCTGGTAAAATCGGAAACTGCTGATTGGTTGTAGAACGGTATTGAAAAGAAAAACCTTGCTCAGATAATCCGTTTTGAAGCAGCATTGCCATATCTATAGCGTGTTTGGAAATTTCAACGTATAAACCGTCTTCAAACAAAGTTTCGAATTGAATGCCCAACATTCTTCCCTTAGCCAGCAGCCCCCCTTTTTGCTTGATCATATATCGGAAATCTTTTTTCAATGTATCATTTAGAATGACTACGGCTTCTCCCATCAATGCTCCAATTTTTGTCCCGCCAATATAAAACACATCGCAAAGCTGTGCTATATCCGCTAAAGATGCATCGCTATCTTCGGCCACCAAGCCATAGCCCAATCGGGCTCCATCTATGAACAGTGGTAAACCACATTCTTGACAGACTCTACTTAATGCTTCCAGCTCTGCTTTGCTATAGATCGTTCCATTCTCAGTAGGTTGGGAAATATAAACCATCCCGGGCTGTACACTATGCTCAGGAGCGGCATCATTCCAGTGAGCGTCATACAAATCTTGTACCTGCTCGGCCCGGATCTTCCCATCTCCGCTTGGCAAAGTAAGTATTTTATGTCCAACAGCTTCAATCGCTCCGGTTTCATGAACCGCAACATGTCCCGACACTGCCGCAACGACGCCTTGATGCGGACGCAGAATAGAAGAAATAACAGTGGTATTGGTCTGTGTACCTCCAACCAAAAAGTGTACATCCGCATTTGGGGAGTCACATGCTTCTTTAATATATGCTCTAGCTTTTTCACAATGATCATCCACACCATAACCTGGAGTTTGTTCATCATTCGTCTCCAGTAGTCGCTTTAATATGCGCTCATGGGCACCTTCGGTATAGTCGCATTCAAATCGTATCATTCTGTATCCTCTCCAAATTATCCAATTTCTTCTGAATTAACAACATAGAAGCATGTAATTCTTTTATCTCTTCTTCTGAGAGTCCTTGAACTAATTTTAGAATTTGTTCATCAGACCTTTCATTCAGTTGGTTAAAGAACGCCTTTCCTTTAGGAGTCAAACGAATCAGATTTGTTCTATTATCCAACGTTGAATTTTCCTTAACAAGAAAGCCCTCTTTGCAAAATTTAGCAATGATCCTACTCATATAGCTGCGATCAATTTTAAGAGATTCGACTAAAGTATTCGCTATACATGGCTCGATCAACCCGATCTCTATAATGACACGGGCCTCGGTAAAGGAATATCCGCTATCCAGCACATGTCTATCCAAAACACCCAGTATATTCGTATAGAACCGATTAAAACGCCTCATATCCGCTATGATATTAGCATCTATATTGACCATAACTCCCCCTATTTAGTGGACTTTTGCAACAATTATAGTAAAGATTTTTGTGGACTATGTCAATGAAATAAAAAAACCGTACATTAAGACTCTCGCCTAATGTACGATCCTGTATTATATATTTACCTACAAGTTCAATGAACTATCGCTATTTATAGCCTTTTGCTTCTTATGCTTCCGTTTCAGCTTCAGATGAGCTACGACCATATACAGCGTCGGAACTACAAACAATGTTAAAATAGTTGAAAAAATCAGTCCGAAAATAATGGTTGTTGCCAACGGTTTGAACAAGATCTCCCCTATTGTGGCAATAGGAATCATACCCACAATCGCAGTTAGCGAAGTAAGCAAGATCGGACGGAAACGGGCAGAGCATGCCATTAGAATGGCGTCTGTTAAATCAGCGCCTTCACGCCGTGCATCTTCAATAAACTCTATCAACACGATACCGTTACGCACGACGATACCAGCAAGTGAAATGATCCCCATAATACTCATGAATCCAATGGGCATCCCTGAAATAAAACTTCCAAGGATTCCCCCTGCCGCTGCCAGATAAACGGTAGTCATAATAATGAGTGGTGTGGACACCGAGTAAAACTGCATGGTGATCAAGAGGAGAATAAGGAAAATAACAATAACAGCTAATTTGCCCAAGTCCTTAAACATATCAGACTGCGCAGATGTTTCCCCTCCCATCTCCCAGGTGTAGCCTGGTTCAAACTGGGTATTTGTAAGTTTGCTACGGATATCATTAGTGAGTTCTGTAGCCGTACGCCCATTTCCATTGGCTGAGATCGTTACCGTCCGTTCCAGATCATAGCGGTGGATTTGTTGGATGGAAAAGTCCGGTTTCATCGTGGCTAATTGGGATAAGGGGATTTGCTCCCTTGCCGCATTGTTCACACTTAATTGTTGGAATAATACCTCAGGATCATGGTTTGGTTTGTTCATGTATATATTGACATCAAGCAATTCCTTACCCGTATCAAAATCCGTTACATTCACCCCGTCACCCATTAATAGCAAAGTACGCGTTAAATCGGAATAACTAACCTGATATTTATCCAAGGCTTGCTGATTGATTTGGAAATTCAGATTATAGCTTTGCATACCCATATTATCGGTCACATCTACAGCTCCGGGGGTCCCCGCAACCATTTCTTTGACTTTAGTTGTCATGTTTTGCAGCTTATCAATATCTTCTCCTTTAATACGGATAGACACCGCACTGCCGACCGGAATACCTAATTGGGGAACACGAATGCTGATTAATGCAGATGGATATTTAGCTTGTAGCGTATGGGTCCAGTTATCTACTGTTTTTTTGAGATCAAATATCCCCTCTTTTCCAACGACAGCAATTTGGCCGTTGACCGCTCCCCCAGAGCCATGACCGCCTGCAACATCACTATACAGCTGAGGCGCTCCTCCACCTGCCGTTGCCGCCAGCCGCTCTGTTTCTGGCTGTTTTTTGACCCAGCTCCCAATCTCGTTTACAACTTGATTGGTTGCCTGCAACGACGTTCCTTCTGGCATCGTTACACTAATCGTGGCATCCGCTTGATCGGAATCCGGAAATAATTCAATGGGAACAACAGCAAGTAGTCCATAAGCTGCTGTACCCATCATAAGACCAATAAGCGCTGTTAACAGTGGACGTCGCAGTATTCTAGGCATCCAGTTTTTAGAGTACACATTGGATAGAGATTGTATTTGATTCCCCAGAAGTCCAGGTGGCTTAACTGTCTTACTACTCTCTTTTCCTTTACGACGTTGATCGTACCATTGACGGAAAATAGGAATAATTGTTAACGACATAATCATGGAAGCCAGCATCGTTAACGAAATAACGGTAGGTATCGGTTTAATAAAGTCACCAATAGTGCCCGGCAGGAATAAAAGCGGGGCAAATGCCGCAACCGTAGCTAGCGTAGCTGTAATGATCGATAAGGATACCTCTTTCGTCCCTTTAATGGCCGCCTCCGTAGCATCTTCCCCAAATTCAGAGCGTCGGCGTTCAATGTTGTCATTGACCACGACGGCATCATCAACCAATATCCCTAATACGATGATTAATCCGATGACTGAAATTTGATTCAGCGTGATTCCTGTTGTGGGCAAGAAGATAAAGCCAATGGCGATGGAAACAGGAATGGCTAAGGCCACAAATGCAGAAGTCAGCAAATTCAAACCTAATGTACATATAACAATGACCGATATAATAGCGATGATCATCTCTTTGGTCAGGTTTCCAAACATTTCATCGACTCGATCATTTTGCGCAAAAAGTAGTTCAAAATGTACATTCTTCGGCAAACCGCTCACAAGTTCATTGATTTTGGCTGTTGTCGCTTTAGATACCGTTGGCACGTCTGTGCCTGTATCTCCACTCACACTGATGGAAATAGCAGGCTTGTTATTCACATACGTATAACTAGTCGCTTTTTTAAAAACAAGTGAGGCTGTCCCTACATCCTTCAGAGATATCGGGTATCCATCGTCATTGCTTGAAATCTGGACGTTATTTAGGATAGATGGATCCGTAGAGGCATTTACCGTCAGCTGATAAGTACGCTCATTGAAATCCATACTTCCTGTAGGAACTCTCTCATTCTCATTTTTGATTGCTTGAACAACCTGCTCCCAGGAGATGTTATATTGTTGCATCTTTTGTGTGTCTAAACTAATTCGTACTTCTTGATCTGGTATTCCTTGAATATTAACTTGCGAAACACCCGAGACCGTTTTTAATTGATCTTTCCATTTGTTCATCAATTCATTTAACGCGTATAAATTCTCAATTTTATCAGAAGTAATCGCGTATGAACCAATGAAAGAGCTTGTCATGCTATCATTAATAATGGGCTGCATCGCATCTGCTGGAAGCTCAGACTGTGCATCCTGTACCTTTGTACGAAGATCAGTCCACACCTTTGTCGGGTCCGCATCTTCAAAAGCATCTATCATTATACTAGATTGTCCTTTAGATGAAGTGGAAGAAATCGTTTTGACACCTTGTACGGCTTTAATTTTCTGTTCCATGACCTTAGTAATGGTTTGCTCGATTCTTTCGGGTGAAGCGCCTGGATAGATGGTTGTAACACTGGCTGACAAGGGAATAACATCAGGCTGCTCCTGTTTAGGTAACGATGTAAAATTGTAGAGCCCTAGCACAATGCACATGGCGAAGAAAATGAGTGTAATTTTTTGCTTTTTAACGATATATTTAATCATTCGGACGACTCCTCCGATTTCCCAGGTACACCATTCCCAAGTAAATCACCATTAAATAAGGTTCCTGCTCCTTGCGTAACGATTTGATCTCCTGCCTGTAGCCCAGAGACCACTTCGAGCTGATTATTAGTCACTTTCCCCAGTTTAATCGGTGTTTTGACAGCTTTTCCATTTACAGCTTTAAAGACATAAGGATCATTTCCCGTACTAATTACGGCCTCTACGGGCACTAAAAGCGCTTCGTTTTGATTTATGCTTTTAGATGCGCTGATGACTTGACCAGGTTTCCAATTCAGTTCGGGATTGGGAATGCTAACTTCCACATTGATGCTTCCCGTTTTGGAGTTCGTCGATGGATAGATCTGGGTGACGGTTCCTGTTCTCATTTCATCGTAGAGAGAGATATTAACTTTTTGGTTTTTCTTCCACGATAAGATTTCACTGTCTGGTACGGGGAGGAGTACTTTTAAAGTCTTGATATTTCCGACAACAAATGCCTCACTTCCACTGGAGCCCAGTTGACCATCAGATATCTTTTTTTCAATCACAACACCAGTGATCGGGGAGGTTAAAGTCGCTTTTTTCAGTGACAAGGATGACTGTTCATAAGCAGCCAATGCATCATCATAGGTAGCCTGTGCCTGAGCTTTACTGGCTAGCCCTTGTTGTATAGTAGCCCTAGCCGATTCCAGCCCTGCTCTGGCCTGATCTACGCCGGCCGAAGCTTGGGCACGCTGTTCCTGGGATGCCCCTGCAAGCAAAAGAGACAATTTCTCTTGCGCATCACTTAAGCTTTTTTGTGCGTTTGCTAATTCCAGCTGCGCATTCTCATTTTCCGTTAAAGATACCGCACCTGCCTGGAATAGACTTTGGGAGCGTGCGGCATCCGCTTTCTTCTTGTTATAATTATTAGTTGCTACAGTAACCGCATTTTGAGACTGTGCTATCTCCTGCTTTTTGGCGCCATTGTTCAATTCCTGCAATTTCGATTGGGCCGCATTGACCTGGGATTGCGAACTATGAATGCCCGCCTGTGCCGATTGGACAGAAGCCTCCGCTTGGCTAACACCAGCCTTTGCCTTTTCCATGGTTGCCTTTGCCCGATCCAGCTGCAACTGGTAATTGGATGTATCTAGCTTCGCAAGGACACTCCCTTTTTCTACTGAATCCCCAACCTCAACCATAGTGCTCAATATACGTCCATCCGCTTCAAAGGAAACATTGGCCTCATTACTTGCCTGCAATGTCCCCGCCAAATTAAAATCATTGGCCAAAGGCTTCATTGCAAGTTTCTCCACTTTCACCGGGTGACTGGCTTCTGTTACAGAGTTCTCCGTTGCACTGGAGCAACCGGAAGCTACGATAGCTAATGCAACCCCTGCAATCATTATCCTAATTCCTTTTTTCTTCAACTTCATGTCATCCTCCCTGATTCTCTCTTCTAAAGGTGCTATCAGCAACCCGTGGGTCAAGTAAACTTTTTCATCCTTTTTTCATGTTATAACAATGAACAAACAAAAAAATCGTACAAAGGGGCAAGCACCTTATGTACGACTGGGCAAATAAATAACATATTTTCAGTTATTATTTCTAAAGCTGTAAAATACCACGTTCCAACGAAACAGCAACGGCTTCAGATCTGGAATCAACACCAAGCTTGTTATAAATATTCGTTAAATGTGCCTTTACGGTACGCTCGGAAATTCCCATATCAAACGCAATTTCCTTACTTTTAAAACCATGTGCAACAGACTTTAATATATGTCTTTCCTTATCAGTCAGAACTAAGTTTCTTTCATGTGACTTTGCCTCAGCTTCTCTCTTATTCGTGGCAGCAAATACCCTTGCTGTTATTTCTGGCTGAAGCAGCGTTTCACCCCTTAGCGCAGACTCAATCGTGCGAAATAGGTTTTCCCGACTGGTATCTTTCAACAAATATCCTTTTGCTCCCAAAGAGAGTCCTTTAATCATTAAATCATCTTCGTTATAGGTCGTCAGGATAATGACTGGCGTTTCATTTTGTTTTTCTCTGAGGGCCTTCATGGTTTCCAAACCACTCATTTGCGGCATATATAAATCCAACAGGATGACATCCGGCTGAAGTTCTTCGATCAATTTAAGAGCCGTTACACCTTCTCCAGCCTCACCAATCACTTCATAGCTGTCATGGGTCTCCAGCACCAGCTTTAATCCTTCTCTAACTACCCAATGATCATCGACGATTAAAACCTTGTATTTCATAATAGGTCTCCTTTAGTAAGAGGCGCCTCTATTTTTATAGCCGTACCTTCTTGAAATATACTGCTGATATTGATTTTTCCACCCAGCATCCGTACACGTTCATGTATACCTATTATTCCGTAATGCCCTGTTTGCTTGGCAATAATATCCGTATCAAATCCTTTTCCATCATCACGAATCTCGATTTCAATCTTACCTTCGTTATCCAAAATACTTATCCATACAGTATTCGCATGTGAATGCTTCGCTACGTTGGTTAAACACTCGCTTATAATAAACAATCCATGTTCGAACACCAGTCTGGGAACCGAAGCTTTAATTTTGATGTTGCGGATTACACGAATGCTCGTAGCCATTGTGAATCGCTGTATTTCTTCCTCCACGGCTTCTGCAAAATCAACTTCCGAGATGGTTTTTGAACGCAGATTGTCTATAGCTCGCCTTGAATCAGACAATGTTCTTCGCACTTGTGACATCGATTGTTGGACGATCTCCTGAGCTCTTTGCGTACTTCCTTTTGTCAGATGAGCATCAATGGCTTCAAGTTGCATGATTAGCCCAGCAAGTCCCTGCGCCAGCGTATCATGAAGATCACGGGCCATACGTTGTCGTTCGTTAGCGATTGTAAGTTCTTCGACCTTTTGATGTGCGATTTCAAGTTCTTTAAGAACGTTTTGCGTTCGGATTCGTGCTTGAACTTGTTTGAGAAAAAGAATGGCATAAGCTACTATAACAACTGCAATGAGAAAAAATAGCGGGATGAACAATACAAATTGCCTGCCATCATTATGCCAGACTACAGCCACACAAAAAAGTACATAGGAAATCAAAAATACAAGAATGACCTTAAGCGGCTTGTAATAAATACCTATACTCTGACCCACCAAAATTGGCATTAACCCAACCAGCACAATGGAGAAACTGTCAGGTAGAAGAAATGCACTTGAAAAGATCAATCCCCCTTGCACAACAAAATAAGCCCATGAAAAATATTTTGCAACTCTTTGAGCATGCAAGTACAAGAGGATGTGTAATATGACGATTACAGTAAATAAGACACTTTGCAGCAGATTTAGACCACTAGACAAATGTTGAAGAATGACAGACTCACTATAAATTATAAAAATCCATATTATAGTTAATACTTTGGAAATATCTTTTTTCTCAAATTCACCTTCACTTTCACTTATTTCCGGATCTACATTCTGGACCTGTACATTGAATTCATCGTTCATAATTCCCTCCTACAATTCTAAATTCGGCTTTTCGACTTAATAGAGATAATGGCACTATGACGGCCTAGTCCATTTAGTTTGAACAGAAATCATTTATATATTATTTTACAAAAAAACGAAAAGAAAAAAACGTACACATGGGCAGCTTCACTTGTACGTTTGGGCATTGAATACTTTTTGTTCGCTACCATCCAAGTTATGCGTCATATAAAAAGCACGCAGCAGGTTATCCTGTGCGCGCTTGACCACTTACTATTCTTCTTCCAACTCATCTGGTACATCGTATTTATTGATATGTGAAGTCATTGCTGCAACAGCTTCGCTGGCATCCGTTGTGGCCGGTACTTCTCTGACCACATCATCCGTCTGATCACGAAAGTTCAAACGATCTGCCTCAATCTCTTTCTGTTGGTTCGGTTTCATTTTTCATGTCACTCCTTTCTATTCAAGGGTCTGATCTCGTTCTGTTAACGCGTACAAAGGCACTTCCCGTTCCTCTTCCGGGTTGTTCAGCGCATAGATCCGTGCCGTCTCACGCTGTTCATTCACATGCTGAATATAAATGGGTAGCCCATCACACAACACATTCGCCATTATGGAAGAGGACGCTATTTCTTGCGCTCTTTGAACATTCACTTAGAAAAAACCTCCCTTGCTAAGTAGAGTTCCCCTTTACTATGCACGAGGTAAATATTTGTTATGCACATTCATGCCAACATGTTTTTTTATGATCTTGAAAGGATATCATTTGAAAAAATAAATATTATTGTTATTATGGATTGAGAGATTCAGTGAAAACTGCAATCTTAATTGTAGAGAAAGGAGTAATGATGAATGTTAAACATATTAATGGTTAACTTTCCGGCAGAAGGACATGTGAACCCTACGATTGGGATGACGCAAGCCTTTGCAGCACGAGGGGACCAAGTACATTACATTACAACTGAGAAATACAAGGACAGACTCGAAGCAGTTGGAGCGAAGGTTCACCTGCATTCTGATCTGGTCAGGACCGCTTCTATTGATTCCAATACTCCGGATGGGTTGAGTGCATTTATGAAAATTCATATTCAGACTTCGCTGGACATATTAGCAATTACTCAGCAACTGTCTAAAAGCATTGATTTTGACTTTGTATTCTATGATAGATTCGGAGCTGGCGAGTTAGTTAGAGACTATTTGAAAATCCCTGGTATTGCTTCCTCCCCATCTTTTCTGATTTCACAGAATCGGATGGCTACCAATCTCTTTCGCTTTAATGAAAAGGAGCCGTTTCAACTTGATGAACATGCCACGACCTCACTGCAGCTCATGAAAGAAAGGTTCGGTGTTGCTCCCGAAAATATGGTTCAATTTATGAGCAATACAGGGGCTTTGAATGTTGTATATACCAGTCGATATTTCCAACCAGACGGTGAACAGTATGGTGACGAGAATCTCTTTATTGGTCCCAGCTTTCCAGAACGTAAAGGGGAAAATTCATTTCCACTGGACAGACTAGAGGATAAAAAGGTTTTGTATATTTCGATGGGAACTGTTCTGGACCATACTGAAGACTTTTTTAACACCTGTATTGAAGCTTTTTCCGATTTTGAAGGTATCGTCGTGATTGCAGCTGGCGAGAAAGCTGACTTTACGAAAATCAATCCGGCGCCAGAGCACTTTATCATCTCGCCCTATGTTCCCCAATTGGAGGTATTACGTCATTCAGATGTGTTTATTACTCATGGTGGAATGAATAGTGTAAATGAAGGAATTCACTTTAACGTACCCTTGGTTGTACTGCCGCAGGACAAGGATCAGCCCATGGTCGCGCAGCGGTTAACAGAACTTCAAGCTGGCTATCGCATAACCAAAGACCACATCAATGTACAATCGTTAAGAGATGCCGTACATGAGGTACTGTCGAACGCAACGTATAAAGAGGGCGTACAAAAAATAAATGATAGCTTCCAGCAATCTGGCGGTACAGAAGAAGCCCTCGCAAAAATTGATGCCTATCTTCAAAATAAGCTTGTGTAAATCACACGATTACAATTCTACAAAAAAACAGGAGCCCTGACCATCAAGGGTCGGGTTCCTGTTTATCATGCATTTCTATGTGGAGATATCCCACTTCTGAAACGAAGCCATCGTACACTTTCCGCTCGTGAACGCTCGAATGCCTGTAGATTCTGCTCCCGGATACACTCTTCCTGTGAGGACGTATTCACCGTCGCCGATGAATATTTCCACCGAGCTTTTATCGACAAAAATCCGAAGCTCCAGACGGCCCTCGTTTAAGTTTAAAGGCACTCTTCTCTCTCCGCCCGGGCCTATACCTGCACGCTCACGGTTAAAACGGAACAGACCGTCATCGGGACGATACGAGAGTACAGTCTCCTCTTCGTCGCCCACTCGCAGCTTCAAGCCGAATTCATTGGTGTTACTGGCTTCGAACTCAAATACCGCCTTCAGTTCGTAGCTATCTCCGAACGTTTCCATGATCTGCTCGCCTGTCAGCAAGATATCCCGCTGTTCGAACAGATTGGATCGGTAATTTTCCACCTCTTCAAGCGGACGGAACAGCAATCTGTCGTGGTCGATAACCGCTTCCCGCGGAAGACTCATTGCACCCGCCCAATGGTGCCCTTGCTGGGTCGGCATCTCCGACTCCCACATATCCATCCATCCGATGACGATTCGCCGCCCTTTATCATCCAAGGTTGACTGCGGGGCATAGAAATCGAATCCGTGATCTACCTGAGCATACCGCTCTGCCGTAAATGTTCCAGCCTCCGCATTGAAATCACCTATACCGTACATGGTGGAATGCAGATTGCGGTATGCTTCTCCCTGAGGGGGCATGCGCTGTGGAGACAGCATAAATACGTGCCGACCGCCAAGCGGGAACAAATCCGGACACTCCCAATTATCGCCGAAACGTCCGTCACTCACGGCTAGTACATTGACATACGTCCAGCTTTTCAGGTCTTCAGAACGATAAAGCAGTACAAGTCCGTTCCCTTGGGCATCATTAGAACCAAGAACGGCGTAATATTGATCTTCGTGCCTGAACACCTTAGGGTCACGGAAGTCTTTACGGCTGATCGTGTCCGGTACGGCGTCATAACCGATGACCGGATTGCCCTCCCACTTTTCGAATGTCACCCCGTCCTCCGATACTGCAATCCCTTGTGACTGCTTGTAATCCTGATCCTTGTCAGGCCCGGTTACAACATGTCCGGTATACATCAGGACAAGCTTCCCGTCCTGCTCTATCGCACTGCCAGAGAAGCAGCCATCCTGGTCGAACTCGCCGTCCGGTGCCAAAGCGACCGGTAGATAATCCCACTTCATAAGATCGCGGCTGACTGCATGTCCCCAGTGCATCGGTCCCCATACTGATTTATACGGGTAATGTTGATAGAACAAGTGATACTGCCCGTTATATTGAATGAAGCCGTTCGGATCATTCATCCAGCCGAATTCAGCCATTAAATGGTAGTTCAGCCGATAATCCGGCCGAAGCATATGCTTCGATTGGGAAATAAATTGATCTGCACGCTCTCTCGTATACGTTCTAGTCTGTTTGATAAGGCATCCTACTCCTACAATTATTTAATCGAACCTTGCATAACACCCTGAATAATATACTTCTGGGCGAACAGATAGATGATAATGATCGGAAATATCGTCAGTACCAAACTTGCCATCAATGGACCATAATCCACTGTATAGGTTCCATAAAAGTTATACGTGGACAACGGAAGTGTCCTTTGCTCCGGATCGACCAGAATGAGGGAAGGCAGCAGAAAATCATTCCAGATCCACAGCACATTGAGAATGGAAATGGTGGCAGTCGTGGGCATCAGTACCGGAAACACGATCCGGAAGAATGTTTGAACCCGCGTGCAGCCGTCAATTAGCGCCGCTTCCTCCAGTTCTTTTGGAATACTCTTTACGAAACCATGATAAATGAAGACGGCCAGCGAGCTACCAAAACCGATATACATATAAATCAGCGACCACTTACTGTTCAGCAGATCAAGTGACCCGTAGATTTTCACCAATGGAATCATGATAGCCTGGAATGGAATGATCATGGATGCAACCATCAGCATAAATGTATATTGGTTGAACTTGGTGTTGTTTCTGACAAAATAATGAGCCGTCATCGCCGCAAACAGCGATATAAACAGAACGCTTAACACCGTTATGACCAATGAGTTGGTGAAGGCAGCGATGTAATTCATTTTATCAAATGCATTCATATAATTGACCATACTGAAGCTCTCTGGAAGCGATAACGGATTTGAGGTGATGGCCATGTTTTCTTTGAACGAATTGATCAGCAGAAAGACGAACGGTACGATGAACAATATGAGTATGACTGTCAGCACAATGAATTTGATTACGGAGGAAGCAACTCTTTTTCTTGTCATTACGCCTCCACCTCCAACTTCTTACTAAAATAAACCTGAAGCAGAGTGATGAGAGCAACCATCAGGAACAACACGAATGCTTCTGCTTGCCCCACACCATAATCACGGGAAAGGAATGCCTTTTCATACACATGCATCGACACCATTTGAGTACTGCTGAACGGCCCACCTTTCGTGAGCGCAAGGTTCACGTCATAGACCATAAATCCGCGTTGCAGGGACAAAAATATACATACGATGAAAGAAGGAACCATCAAGGGCAATACCATTTTCCGCAGTCTGGTCCAGCTGTTTGCCCCATCAATGCTTGCGGCCTCCATAATATCATTCGGCACACCCGTCAATCCCGCGATGTAAATGACCATCATGTAACCCGCGTTCTGCCACACCGTTACAATCACGAGTGCCCAGAACGCTTTGTCGGGATCAGCCAGCCAAGTCGTGCTGAGCGACTGTATACTGGCATGTTGTCCCAAATAGACAAGCACGTTGTTGAATATAAACTGCCAGATAAAACCGAGTACAATGCCCCCGACAAGGTTGGGCAGGAAAAATCCTGCCCGGAAAATACTCTGCCCTTTTAACCCTTTAGTCAGCACATAAGCCAGCATAAAAGCGATCACATTGATAAGAACAACGGTATAAAACACATACTTGAGCGTCAAGCCGAATGACTTCCAAAACTCGATATCTCTAAAAACAGCCAGATAGTTTTGGATGCCTACCAGCGATAGTGTGGTGGAAATACCATCCCAGTTTGTGAACGTCAGATAGATGCCATACAAAAATGGAATAATCATTACCGTTATGAAGGCAAACAAGGTTGGGCCCGTAAACAGTAGCCGCGTCCGCAGCCGGTTCCATACTCCTTTTTCCGTAATCATGATGATCCCTTCCTTTGTTTCGGGTTTCTCTCTCTATTCCAGGTAATTTGAAAACAACCTTATTTAACGGTTTTCCAGTAGTTTTCGATTTCTTTAACCAGTGTTGCACGATCTCCCTGTTTCGCCAGATACTTTTGCATGGAAGATCCTGTCTTAGACCAGTGGTCCGCAGGCAGCATGCTCATCGACTGCTCTGACTTGCCTTTTGCAATATAATCCTGGATGGACTTGCCAAGCGGGTCGGCCGCAGGCAGTGTAATATTTTTGAACGCCGGGATAATGTTCGCTTGGTTCACGAGGAAATCCTGGCCTTTCTCATCATATACGATCCAGTTCAGGAACTTCTTCGCCGCATCTTGCTGTTCCGGAGTAGTCTTCTCCTTGTCAATAACAATGCGCTTGGATACAGCGGACGAAATCTCCTGATTGCCGTAGTCATCGGCATTGTTACTGATGGGTACAGGCAAGAAACCATATTCTTTGTTAGCCGTATCAAAACTGTTGATTTGCGGCCATGCCCAGTTGCCCATGAACCAAATGCCAACTTCACCTTTGCCGAGCAGCTCCGGTCCGCGTTCATAAGCTCCTGCTAGCGGAGAAGCCTGATCGATGTTGTATTTCATCATGAGGTCGAATGTATCCATAAGTCCGTTAAATACAGGATTATTAGCCAAGCTAGCCTGGCCCGTTTTTAGTGACGCCATGAATTTGTCCACTTCAGCCATGTCTTTGTTCTGGCCTGCATAAGCAAGAGGCAAATAATGAGCGCCCAGAGACCAGTCCATTGGTGAAATCACCAATGCTTTCTTACCAGATGCCTCAATTTGCTGAAACAGTTTTTCAAGGTCATTTCGGGTTTTAATTGTGGTAGGATCAAAGCTTCCGCCTACCGCTTTATCTACAACGGCTTTGTTGTAAATGAATCCGTAGCCTTCAACAGCCAGCGGAAACGCGTAATTTTTGCCGTCAACCGTCGTAGCTGTGGTAGCGTTTTCAACTGTGTCCTTATTCCACTTTTCTCCGCTCAGATCGAGGATACGGTCCTTGAACTTCTCCACATCACCTGTATCTAGCATGATCATGGTCGGCGGGTTTCCGGATGCGTACAAAGCGGAGGCACGCTCAAAAGGCGACCCACCAGTCGGAACCGGCTGGATTTCAACAGTAATACCCGGATTGTCTTTCTGGAAGGCCTTAGCGGCTTCCTCCAGCTGTGGAAGGATTTCGCCTTTGGAGTTCAAAAGCGTAATCTTCACATTTTTTGAATCCCCTGATCCCCCTCCAGAAGCCGAATTACCTTCTCCACCGGAGCCACCACATGCAGACACCACCATAACTAAAAGAAGCAGCATTACCATCCATTGAACTCTTTTGAATTTACTCACTGTTGTCATCCCCTTATTTATATAATGGCTCTGAACACTTAAATAAAACGCTTACAAACGGATTATATGTCAAAGGTTTAACTTGTGTCAATCGTTTGACATGTTATTCCCTTAACATGTACTAAAAAAAATCTGTTCCCCTTGTTAGAGGAACAGATTTTCATTCAGGTCGTTGCACGCTCAATTAGTTCAACAGGCAACAGATTGACAGGTTGTACCTGCTCCCCCTCCGCCTGCCTGCGGATCAGCTCGACCGCCAGTCTGCCGATGTCTGCAATCGGCTGTCTTACCGATGTAAGTTCCGGCGTCAGCCAGGAAGCAACACTTACATCATCGAAGCCTACAATACGCACATTCTCTGGCACATGCCTTCCAGCGCGAATATATTCCTTCAGCGCGAAAGCAGCAATAATATCACTTGTTGCGAACACCCCATCCACATCCGGATGTTCATGAACGAGTTTTGAAATGATCCGCTCGTACTCCTTCTGGTCGAACACATTCAAGTCCGTTTGAACAATCACATGCTGGACATTATGCTTACCCACCACATCCCGGAATGCCTTGGTTCGTTCATTGGACAGCATGTTCAGCTCCAGATTTCCGCAGATATGGGCAATTTTCCGGCAGCCTTTGCGAATGAGCAGCTCCGTAGCCAGTTCGCCTCCGCGATAATTATCCGAGGATATGTAAGGAATATACGGGTCAATCTGCCTATCAAACGTCACGATCGGTGAATTCAAATGTCGGTACTCTTCTACTTCTAATGTATGGCTACCCATAATGATGCCATCCACCCGATTCCGCTTCAACATATCAATATACACTTTCTCTTTCACGGGATCCATATGTGAATTGCACAGCAGGACCTTGCAGCCATACTGATAGGCGAAATACTCAACCTGATTGGCAAGCTCACTGAAGAAAGGATGCGAGACATTGGGAATAATAAGGCCAATAATATTGGACTGCTTACGTAGCAGAGATCGTGCTATTTCATTGGGTTGATAATTAAGTTCCTCCATTGCGTCGAACACTTTTTTGCGTGTAGTTTCGCTGATATATCCCCGGTTATTCATTACACGGGATACGGTAGTGACCGACACGCCCGCTTTTAATGCTACATCATGAATTGTCGCCATATTAACCTCTTCCCGTACAAAATAAATACATACAAACTATACTCTCTCCCCATCATTTCAACAACTTTACATAACGGAAGGCCTCATAATGGCCGTCAATCTTGCACTAGTCATTTCTATAAGATAATACGACAGCCTATCCAATTGGAAAGGCTGTCGGTAGCTGAAAGTATTAACATCATTCTGATTGTGCGTCCGTCGGTGCATTAATGTATGTATCTGTAAGCACATCAGTCGGTGCAGCCACAGGCACATCATCCGTTGCTGATTCACTGTTCTGGAGTAGTGCTCTCGGATAGGTCCGTGCACGCTCATAGTACCAGTCAAACAAGAAGCGGGCCATCGCCTGACGTCGGTTATCGCCATCCCACTTTAACCCGGCTGTTGGGTCCGCAAATGAACTCCTTGCTCCAGCTTCCAGCAGAAAGCCATTCATGTGTGCGGTCATGCTGACATTACCGGCTGCTGTAAAAATGGACTTCGTGTTTTGCCCAAATCCATTATTAGAGCCGTTAAACAAATTCCAGTACTCCGAATCGCCGGGCTGTGTTTTGAACCAGGTAAATTCTGTGATATTTATTGGATAGGCTTGAGCTGCCGCCTTAATGTTGGAATTCCATTGCGATTGTAGCTTGTCCTTGTTATCATGCGCTCCGTAGCCCGGATACCAGTGGACAGCATAGCCGTAGTTGTTTAAGGGGTCGGTCAACGGGTGTTTTGCCGCCGGGCTGTAAAATTGGTTGTATCCAAGCCCTGCAGCCCAGATGACATTATTCGCTCCTTTACTTCGAATCGTGGAAATGATAGAGTTTTGGAATCTTCTCAGATCATTCCAATGGTCAACAAAATCATTTTCGCCAGGATAGCCTCCCCAATGCCCATTCGCATATGACTTAATAGGCTCGTTGATCAGTTCAAACATGACGTTATCCGCGCTATTAATAGCCGGCTGCGAGGCAAGATACCCCCATATTTGATTGAATTTGTCCAGATTGGATTGTGTTGTAGCCTGGTCGTTAGCCAAAGTGAAATCAAGACCAAGGGTAACATAAATGCCCTTTGTTTTCGCATAATTGATGTATGGAATAATCACATTTTGTGTAGCTGCTTGTAAACCTGAGAAATTGTATGACCCTGCGGCCACATCTCCCATATCCTGGCGGTCAATAAACAATCGGACCTGATTCATATACCAGCCGTGGTTGCTTCCATACTTCGGTCTGGTGTCTGCAAAGGTGTCAGTGATATCCTTCAAATAAGCCAAAATTGCTGCATGACGATTGTTACCATTTAAATTGAGATAATAATTACTATTTTGATAGGTCCAGTATGCCCCCGACGGCTGATGCCAGCCACTTAAAACAACAGGTTTTCCGCTGCTGTTCACCAATTGATTGCCCCTGACATGGAGCTTTCCCATAGGCATACCTGACCATGCATCTATATGTTGGCCAAAGACCGGTGTTAAAGGCAATAAGAATACAAGTATCAGAGCTATTTTACATACCATACCTAATTTTTTCAAAGAAAGGCCTCCGCTTCAAAAATTAATTGACTATTATACCAAAAGAATAAAATGGTATAAACATGTAGTGGCTCCGCTTCCTGAGTCTATCCCATTTCAAAATCATCCTCCCCCCTTAATGGCAAATCACAACCCTGTTTTTCATTTATTGTATATAATTGTATATCTTTCATTTACAAACCACAACTTGATAAAATTTAGTTTTTTTTAAATTATGCCTCAAGTGTTAAGTTTGCTATTGTGGACGACTCCATTTCAAACTACAATGAAGATACCAAATTTGGAAGCGCTTTATTTTTTTCGGTAAGATGGTCAATACTTGAAATAATGTATCATCGTCATCCATTTCTTTCATGTTTGGTCAATCTTTTATGGAGGTGTAAAATGAAGAAGAAATCTTGGTTCACTTTAATGGTCACGGGCATTGTCTCTCTGTTTTTTTCGGTAAGCGTTTATGCGGGGAATGTTTTTTGGGAACCACTTAATGGTTTCAATTCGGGGGCATGGCAAAAGGCAGACGGATATTCCAATGGGAACATGTTTAATTGCACTTGGCGTGCCAATAATGTTAATTTTACGAACGATGGCAAAATGAAGCTTGGCTTAACGAGTTCTGCGTACAATAAGTTTGACTGCGGAGAGTATCGATCGACGAACACTTACAGATACGGCTTATACGAGGTCAGTATGAAGCCTGCTAAAAATACAGGGATCGTATCTTCCTTTTTTACGTATACGGGGCCTACTGATGGCACGCAATGGGATGAAATAGATATTGAATTTTTAGGCAAAGACACGACAAAAGTGCAATTCAACTATTATACAAACGGTGTCGGTGGTCACGAGAAGGTTGTTGATCTGGGCTTTGATGCATCAAGAGGCTTTCACACCTATGCTTTCGATTGGCAGCCAGGATACATTAAGTGGTATGTTGACGGGGTTCTAAAGCATACGGCAACTACAAACATACCAAGCACGCCAGGCAAGATTATGATGAATTTATGGAATGGCACTGGCGTTGACGACTGGCTAGGTTCGTATAATGGAGCGAATCCGCTATACGCTGAATATGATTGGGTAAAATACACGAGCAATTAGCCCATAGTATAAAAGCAGCCCTGTATGAAGTGCCCCCTTAAAGTTAGACAAATATTTTTATGCAACCAGTTGGGCATGAGTTCGGTATTGTACCGGGCTCATGCCTTTTAGTTTGAAGACGGTCAGATGCTGTATCGAAAATGGGTTACCGTGAAGTCGGCATTTTTGAAAAACAAGGGGTTATAACAGCGACAGCCAAGGACGAAAAATAATGGCAGCCTATCAGGGCTGCCACTCCAACTTGAACATAGCAAATAAGAGGACAGTTGATGGCCTCAAGTCCTATTTAAGGATTTATCACCTACTTCATCCATAGCCCACCATCGTCCAGTTTTTCTACGCTCTTTAAAAAGAAATTTACTGGCTTAGTTTTTTGAAGATGAGCACTCGTTTCAAATAGCGTCAAAGAGTTAGAAGCACCATCTACTATCGGGACTAAAACTAAACTAATCTCATCAATTAAACCTTCAACAGTGAAATTCAAACTTTCTTTTCCTCCAAAAACATAAGAGTTACCTAGCTTTTTCAAATGAGCTAAATGAGCATCCGATGCTTGTTCGGAAAGTACTTCTATAATATGATGACCGAATCGATCATCATCATTAGAAATGATGTTTTTTGTCCATCTAATTTCCTAAAAGGATCTACTGCAACTGCATAGGTTTTAGCATTGGGATTCGCTACGTAATCTGTTCTAGGGATCGTCGGAGTGTTGTCTTGATCTAAATTTATTTTTTTCCAAAAGTGGAATGTTTCTCCATGGTAATCCTGCCGCAAATCCATGCTTGGCATTCGTAAAGATCATGAATTCCCTTGTATTTTTTAGTAAAATATGCCGTTCGATTCTCTTCTAAGAAATCTCCAACGATTTTGCCATTTAGTGATGTTAGCATGTGACAGACAAATAATATATAGTCTCTCCAAATTAATCCTTATCAATATGTTCTCCTGTCTTTAACTTTTCTAATATTTCTTTACCATAATATTTATTTAAACCAAAGCAGCCGTGTTTTTAATAATCTTGAGTTACCAACACTAAATCGTAGTTACCTACATTAATGTTTCTGAACAGGAAGTGTCAGGTGATAAAAAAGTCGTGAACCAAATTTGTTGATTTTACTGCGTTTGCCAGAGCACGTGATAAACACGAAAAATAAAAAGTCTGAAACCACCATAAATTACCATAAAAAGAAAGTTGGAAACTTGTACTATTACGATAATATAATTTTCATAACCATTTCCTCAATATACTGGATGTCGCATATAACGTGCTTAAATGATCCATTTTCTTTTTCAAAGAATTATCTCTAGTAATCTGTCCATCTTTAGTCCATTGTCCATATATTTGAACTAACCGCCCTGTAGTTCGTGAGAGTTCAAGAAGTGCTGTCTTCAGATGCTCTTTTTGAACTAAAGTTAGGTTATTATCCATTTTTATTTTATTAAATTCTTCTATCAAATCTCTTACTAATTCATTATTCACTTCTTTCAATGAAGCCATTATATCTCTAGCTAGTTTATTAATTTTCTTTTTTTGTTCGAATGATAGCTTGATTTTACTTAATTCTTTAAATAGTGAACTTATGGAAGGTAGATTACTATTCCAGCCTCCTGATTGTAATACTGAAAAAAACGTTTCGGCATAATACCAAAAGTCTTCTCCAAGAGCTTCACGTTTCCTTTTTTATCCTGTAGTCTTCGTGTGCCTTTTGTTGTTCTTCTGGTGTCATAGTCAAAAGATTAAACTCGTCTGCAACGATCGACAATTACTTCTTTTCGTTTTTCGGGTATTCGGATTTTATGGTGGAATTATTTCTGTTTGTGTTTTGTCGATTTTCCAATAAATCGAATTAGTTACTCAACGGCACTTGATGTCCGATTCCTGTGGTGGATTTTTCCCTTTCATTTTGGGAAAAAAACCGGCAGGATGCGTACCGAGAGAAATACGGCATACACCCAAGCCGGGTAAGGGATTAGAAAATAATATCAATAGCCTCTAGCACATCTTGCTCCTGTTCGGATTGCCCGTTCAGGGAAATATCCTTCAACAGCACCGAAGGCTGTTCGCAAATTTGGGTGATGATCACGAGCAGGTCCTGAGCGAAATTGTCGATCAGATTGCGCGTAAACAACTTGGTGGCATATTCAAACTGCCCGTTCATTCCCTCATCCAGCAACGAAATGACCAAGGTAAGATCAAATTGGGAAACTGTATGAGTTTCCGGATAAGATTCGATCTTGATATCCCTGAAGCTTTGAACGTTATCTTCCTTGGTTTCCAGAACAAACATGACATCGAATACAGGATTGCGGCTTTGATCTCGCGGCGCCTGCAGCTTTTTCACAAGCTCCTCGAACGGATAATCCTGGTGGTCGTAGGCCGCCAGCATCGTTTCTTTGACTTCATTCAAGTAAGCGAGGAACGTCTTCTCCCCGGACGGATAATGGCGAATCGCCAAAGTGTTGACAAACATCCCGATGAGCGGCTCCAGGTCGGCATGTGTGCGGCCCGAAACCGGCATGCCTACAATGAAGTCTTCTTGTCCCGAGTACTTGCTGAGCAGGATTGAATAGGCCGCCAATAACACCATATAAAGGGTGGCGCCATTCTCATCGGCGATGCGCTGCAAGCTGTCGGTCATCTGCTTGTCGATGCTGAAAGGCAGCACATCTCCCTCAAAGCTGCGAGCGGTAGGTCTGACAAAGTCCGTAGGCAGTTCAAGCGTCGGCAGTTCGCCTTCCAGCACGTCCAGCCAGTAGGCTTCCTGACGTTTCAGTCGCTCTTTTACAGGTTCGGACTGCTGCCAAGCGGCGAATTCCTTGTATTGAATCCGAAGCGGTTCCAGAGTCTCGCCGTTATACAGGCGCAACAGCTCTTCGACAAAGATGCCCATCGACATGCCATCCGTGACGATATGATGAATGTCCAGCATGAGCAGTTGCCGTTCCGCTTCCCATTCGACTAAGCCCACACGCAGCAGCGGCGGCCGCTCCAAATCAAAGACGCGCACAAAGCCGTCTACGATGCTCTTCGTTTCACTTTCCGTCGCTTTCGTATACTCGACGGCAAACTTCAAGTCCGGATAAATCCGTTGTACCGGTTCGCCGTCGACCATTTCGAAGCCGGTTCGCAAAATTTCGTGACGAGCTATCAATCCTTTGAGCGCCGCCTCGAATTGATTCCGTTCCAAGCGCCCGACGAGAACCGTCATGCCGGACATGTTGTAGCTAAGCTCGGCGCCTTCCATCTGCTGCTGGATGTACAGCCGTTTTTGCACGGAGGAAAGCGGATAGTAATCCCTCTTATCCAGAACCGGAATGGAGAGGTGTTCCTGCCGCTCCAATTGGCTGATCGCTTCGGCCATCGCTTCGATGGTCGAGTGCCGGAACACATCGCGCAGCGGCAGATCCACGCTCAGCTCCTTGTGCACCTTGCTGACCAGCGTCGTCGCCCGCAGGGAGTGCCCGCCGAGGTCGAAGAAGTTGTCCGTCACGCCAATCGTGACCGGCCCGAGCACGTCCTGCCAGATGGCGACCAGTTTCGCCTCCAGTTCGGTGCGCGGCGCCACGTATTCGCGGCCTGCGCTTGCTCCCCCTTCCGGCGCCGGCAGCGCCTTCCGGTCGATTTTCCCGTTCGGCGTCAGAGGCAGGTGCTCCAGTTCGACGAAGTACGACGGGATCATGTAACCCGGCAGCTCGCTGGCAATCGCCCGTTTCAGGTCCGCCGCCGTCAAGCCTTCTTCCGTTGTATAATAAGCGCACAAAGCTTTCTGACCTTCTTGATCCTCCCTGACGACGACGACCGCTTCCTTCACGCCACCTACACTCAGCAGCTTCGCTTCGACTTCGCCCGTCTCAATCCGGTAGCCCCGGATTTTCGCCTGGTTGTCGATCCGGCCGATGAAGTCCACGTTGCCGTCTTCCATCCACCGCGCCAAGTCGCCCGTGCGGTACAGCCGCTCGTCCGCGGCGAACGGGCTGTGTACGAACTTCTCTTCTGTCAGCTCCGGACGGTTCAAGTACCCGCGCGCCACTCCGACTCCGCCGATGACCAGCTCGCCCAGCACCCCGACCGGCACCGGGTTCAGATGCGCGTCCACGATGTAGAATTTCGCATTCAGCCACGCCTTGCCGATCGGCACATGGCCTGTCTGCGGCAGCTTCGCCAGCTCCTCGTCGTAGAAGCTAGAGTCGATCGCCGCTTCCGTCACGCCGTAAGCATTGATGATCCGGAACAACGAGCCGAAGCGTTCCTGCAAGGTCCGGTAATCCGCCACGCTGCAGCTGTCCGAGCTCGTGATCAACAGCTCCATCCAGCTCATATCCAGCCGCTGATCGTGCACGTACTCCAGGAACGGCACGATCAGCGCCGGCGTCGATTCGAAGATGGTGACCCGTTCCCGCTCCATCCAGTAGTGCAGACGAGACGGATCGATCCGGTCGTCCTTCGGCACAATCACCATCGTGCCTCCGTTGTACAGTGTCCGCGCGATATCTCCTACGAACACGTCGAACGAGAAGCTTGCGAGCTGCAGCAGCCGCACCGGGAACTGATCCAACCGGTATTCCCGCTGGTAGCCCGCCGCCGTGTTCACCAGGCCGCGGTGCTCGATCATCACGCCCTTCGGCTTGCCCGTCGTTCCCGACGTATAGATCACGTACGCCAGATCCTCCGGACGGGCTTCATGGAAGCTGTCGGCATTCGTCCGCTCCTCACTGTACGAAGTTTCGTCGTCCAGGTACAGCACCGCCGCCAGCGCCAGCTCCTCTTCGCCGAGCCAGGCTTCGGCACGCTCTCGCAGCGGCGTTTGCGTCAGCAGCACCTTCGCTCCGCTGTCTTCGAGCATGAACCGCACGCGCTCTGCCGGGTAGTCCGGGTCGAGCGGCACATACGCCCCGCCCGCTTTCCAGACGGCCAGCACGGCCACCAGCAAGTCCACCGAACGCTCGGCGAGAATGCCGACGATCGTCTCCCGGCCGATGCCGCTTGGGCGCAGCGTAGCCGCCAAGCGGTTCGCCCGCTCGTTCAGCTCCGCATACGTCAGCCGGTCATTCTCGTACACGACGGCCGCCTCTTCCGGCGTGCGCTCTGCCTGTTCCTCAAACAGCCGGTGGAATGCGACTGCAGGAGCCGCTTCCGGCTGCGCCGGGTTAAACGCGCCGAGAATTTGCTCTTTTTCCGCCGCCGTCAAAATGCCTAGCTCGGCAATAGTCGCCGACGGGTTGCGGAGAATGGATTCAAGCAGCTGCAAGTAGTGAGCAGCCAATTTCTCCACCGTTTCGGTTTTATAAAGAGCAGTGGCATATTCAAACAGATATTCCAAGCCTTCCTCGATCTCCGTGACGTCCAAGCTGAGATCAAATTTAGAAACAATTTCTTCGCTGGCATACGTCGACAAATGGAGTCCGGGAAGCTGCATTTCCAAATTCTCTGTATTCTGCAAAGCAAACATCGTATCGAACAGCGGATTGCGGGATAAATCGCGAGCCACGTTCACTTTATCCACCAGTTCCTCAAACGGATAATTCTGATGTTCAAAAGCGCCCAGCGTCGTCTCCTTGATTTCCTTCAAGTAGTCAAGGAACGTTTTACCGGCAGCCGGATAACTGCGGATGGCCAGAGTATTGACGAACATCCCAATCAGCGGCTGAACGTCGCTGTGATTTCTTCCCGCAATCGGCGTACCGACCACCACGTCTTCTTGCCCTGTATACTTATGCAATAATATTGTATAACCAGCAAGCAGAACCATGTAAAGCGTTGCGCCATTCTCGGCTGCAAGCCGTTTCAGACCCTCGCTTTTCTCGCTATCCATAAACAATTGCAGCGTGCGGCCCTCGTAGCTCTGCATAGATGGGCGCGGATAGTCCGTCGGCAATTCCAAAACCGGCAGCTCTCCGCGGAACATGTCGAGCCAGTAGGCTTCCTGCTTGGCAAGCTGAGCTTTCTGCTTGTCCGATTGCTGCCATACCGCATAATCTTTGTACTGAATGCGGAGCGGCTCCAACTGTTCCCCGCTGTACAAGCGGACGAACTCTTCGATCAGTACGTCAATCGAAACGCCGTCGGATACGATATGATGCGTATCGAACATTAGAATGTGCCGGTCCGGCGCCAGTTCGGCAAGGCCTACCCGCAGAAGTGGCGGCTTCGCTAGATCAAACGGACGAACGAATTGGCGCACCGTTTCTTCCGCCTGCTCCCCGCTGATCTGCACATATTCCACCTGGAAGGCGGCTTCTTCGTAAATCCGCTGAACCGCTTCGCCTTTTACCATCTCAAAGCCGGTACGCAGCGTCTCATGACGAGCTACGAGCCCGCGGAACGCTTCTTCAAACCGCTGCCGGTCGAGCTCCCCTTCAAGCAGCATAGCTCCCGGTATGTTGTAGCTCAACTCGGCTCCTTCCAGCTGGTTCAAGATATAGAGACGTTTCTGAGCGGAAGAGAGCGAATAATACTCGCTAGGTTCCGCAGCCGGAATAGC
This sequence comes from Paenibacillus peoriae, assembly GCF_022531965.1. Lineage (GTDB taxonomy): Bacteria > Bacillota > Bacilli > Paenibacillales > Paenibacillaceae > Paenibacillus > Paenibacillus polymyxa_D. The sequence goes on from NZ_CP092831.1 coordinate 4,994,023, forward strand.
CGTGAACGAGCCGATCTCCAGCCGCTCCATAGCCGCGGCCATTTCCTCAACCGTCGAGTAGCGGAATACGTCGCGAAGCGGGAATTCAACACCTAGCTCCTTATGCATTTTGCTGACAAGCGTCGTCGCCCGCAGGGAGTGGCCGCCGATGTCGAAGAAGTTGTCCGTTACGCCTACCGCCTTCTCCCGAACAAGCACATCCTGCCAAATGGCGGCCAGCTTCGCCTCCAGTTCGGTGCGCGGCGCCACGTATTCGCGGCCTCCGCCTGCTCCCCCTTCCGGTGCCGGCAACGCCTTCCGGTCGATCTTTCCGTTCGGCGTCAGAGGCAGGCGCTCCAGCTCCACGAAGTATGACGGGATCATGTACCCCGGCAGCTCGCTGGCAATCGCCCGTTTCAGGTCCGCCGCCGTCAAGCCTTCTTCCGCTGTATAATAAGCGCCCAAAGCTTTCTGACCTTCTTGATCTTCCCTGACGACGACGACCGCTTCCTTCACGCCACCTACACTCAGCAGCTTCGCTTCGACTTCGCCCGTCTCAATCCGGTACCCCCGGATTTTCGCCTGGTTGTCGATCCGGCCGATGAAGTCCACGTTCCCGTCCTCCATCCACCGCGCCAAGTCTCCCGTGCGGTACAACCGCTCGCCCGCGGCGAACGGGCTGTCTACGAACTTCTCTTCTGTCAGCCCCGGACGGTTCAAGTACCCGCGAGCTACCCCGACTCCGCCGATAACCAGCTCGCCCAGCACCCCGACCGGCACCGGATTCAGGTGCGCATCCACGATGTAGAATTTCGCATTCAGCCACGCTTTGCCGATCGGCACATGGCCTGTCTGCGGCAGCTTCGCCAATTCCTCGTCGTAGAAGCTGGAGTCGATCGCCGCTTCCGTCACGCCGTAAGCATTGATGATCCGGAACAACGAGCCGAAGCGTTCCTGCAAGGTTCGGTAATCCGCCACACTGCAACTGTCCGAGCTCGTGATCAACAGCTCCATCCAGCTCATATCCAGTTGCTGCTCGTGCACGTACTCCAGGAACGGCACGATCAGCGCCGGCGTCGATTCGAAGATGGTGACCCGTTCCCGCTCCATCCAGTGGTGCAGACGAGACGGATCGATCCGGTCGTCCTTCGGCACAATCACCATCGTGCCTCCGTTGTACAGCGTCCGCGCGATATCTCCCACGAACACGTCGAACGAGAAGCTTGCGAGCTGCAACAGCCGCACCGGGAACTGATCCAACCGGTATTCCCGCCGGTAGCCCGCCGCCGTGTTCACCAGGCTGCGGTGCTCGATCATCACGCCCTTCGGCTTGCCCGTCGTTCCCGACGTGTAGATCACGTACGCCAGGTCCTCTGGACGGGCTTCATGGAAGCTGTCGGCATTCGTCCGCTCCTCGCTGTACGAGGTTTCGTCGTCGAGGTACAGCACCGCCGCCAGCGCCAGCTCCTCTTCGCCGAGCCAGGCTTCGGCGCGCTCTCGCAGCGCCGTTTGCGTCAGCAGCACCTTCGCTCCGCTGTCTTCGAGCATGAACCGCACGCGCTCCGCCGGATAATCCGGGTCGAGCGGCACATACGCCCCGCCCGCTTTCCAGACGGCCAGCACGGCCACCAGCAAATCCACCGAACGCTCGGCGAGAATGCCGACGATCGTCTCCCGGCCGATGCCGCTTGCTCGCAGCGTGGCCGCCAAGCGATTCGCCCGCTCGTTCAGCTCCGCATACGTCAGCCGGTCGTTCTCGTACACGACAGCTGCCGCTTCCGGCGTGCGTTCCGCCTGTTCCTCGAACAGCCGGTGGAACGCGGCCGCAGGAGCCGCTTCCGGCTGCGCCGGGTTAAACGCGCCGAGAATTTGCTCTTTTTCCGCCGCCGTCAAAAGCTCCAACTGATTCACGCGGATGTTCGGGTTAGCCGCAACCTTCTCCAGTGCCCGGGCAAAATGACCGTGGATCAGCCTGATGTCTTCCTCTCTGAACGTCAGCGCATTGTACGTAAACCGCAGCAAAATATGCTCTTCCGGAATGACGGTAATGTCCAGGTCGTAGTTCGTTTGCTCCGGCGAATGGATATTAGCGATTTTCAGCGCTTCTTTGTCTCCGCCGACGACCTGCTCAATCTGTTCTTCCATCGGATAATTTTCAAAGACCATGATATGGTTGATCAAGTCGCGCTTTTGCTCGCTCAGCGACTGAATTTCGAACAGCGGGAACGTTTCGTAAGCTCCCGATGCCAGCGCTTGGTCCTGGGTTTTTCTCAAGATATCGGCTACCGTCTCCTCGGCTTTGCCTTGAATACGGACCGGGATCGTATTAATAAACAGGCCGATCATGCTTTCGATGCCCGGAATTTCCGCCGGACGCCCGGATACGACGGAGCCGAATACAACATCCTCGCTGTTGTTGTATACCTGCAGAACCAGTCCCCATACGGTCTGCATGAACGTATTGAGCGTCACCTGCTGCTGGCGCGCCACCCGCTCGATTTGCCCGGTCAGTTCCTTGCTGAGTTCCACATCGATTTCAGCTGCTTCAAAAGCGCCCTGCTTCAGCTGCGTTTTCTCCTGGGGCAGCTTGGTCTGCTGATCGTAACCCGCCAAATACTCGGACCAGTAACGCGAAGCTTTCGCGGCATCTTGAGCTTCCAGCCATTCGATATACCGGGAGTACGAGGTAACCGGAGGAAGCTCCAGCGTCCGCTTCTCGTGGAACGCGAAGTAGGTGTCGAACACTTCCTTGATCATGAAGGACATGCACCAGCCGTCCATCAAAATGTGATGGTGACTCCAGATCACATGGTAGGACTCGTCGCCCGTGCGCAAAACTGTCACGCGCATAAGAGAGCCTCGGGCAAAATCGAACTTGTTCGCTTTATCCGCGCTGACAAAATCGGCTATCGTCTTCTCCGGGTCTTCATCGCTTACCGAGCGAATATCTTTGAAGTACACTTCACACTTCCGCTCGCGGAATACCACTTGAAGCGGCTCGTCTCTCCAGCCAGTAATAAAGTTGGTCCGCAGCGCCTCATTCCGCTGCACCAGCGTATCCAATCCTTGGGTGAAGGCTTCGACATTCAGGCTTCCGTACAGATCGAAGGTCACCTGTTCGAAGTAAGCTTCCGAATCGGCATCCAGCAGGCTGTGGAACAACATCCCTTTTTGCAGCGGAGTCAAGGTGTATACATTCTCCAGTTCGCCGAGCGCCGCCGTATGTTCGGACAGCCGCTCCAGTTCTTCCACCGTCACATCTTGAAACAGTACGTCGCTAGGCGTAAGCTCCGGCCGCTCTTTCGATACGCAATGGCTGATGACTTCACGCAAGCTCGATTGAAGCAGGGTGCCCAGGCGCTCTACCGTTTCCCGTTTATACTGGGTTTCCCCATAACGGATCGTGAGTTCCAGCACTCCTTCCGACACCATACCGTTAATATCGAGGACAAAATCCATCACTGCATTCGGGCTTGAATCGGAGCCCGGGCTGAACGGAGACGGCTGCGAGTCGCTGCTTTCGTAATCCTGGTCGAACTGACCCAAATAGTTAAAGCTGATCTCCGGCTCCAAAGCGAAGCGCTCGCCGTCACGCGACGCCGACAAATAACGCAGGATGCCGTAGCCGATTCCTTTGTTCGGAATGCGGCGCAAGCTTTCCTTAACCTGTTTCACCTGATGACCGAGCGCCTGGGCGTGACCCGGCTCCAGAACGACAGGGAATTGGCTTGTAAACCAGCCTACTGTGCGCGTAATGTCCACATCCGGCAAAATATCTTCTCGGCCGTGGCCTTCGAGATTCACCAGCACGCGTTCCCGGCCGCTCCAAGCTTGTACCGCGAGGCCAAGCGCAGCAAGCAGCAAATCGTTCATTTCCGTATGGTAAGCACGGTGTGCCTGCTTCAGCAGCTGTTCGGTTTCCTCTGCCGTCCAGCGAACGGTCACGAGCCCGCTGTCCTTCAGCTTGGATCTGCCTTGTTCAAAATCCTTCGGAAGCGGCTCATAGGTCAATTGCTCGATATGTTGCCAATACTCTCTCTCGCTTTCCATCGCCGGACCGTTCGCATAATCAGCGAGCTGTTTCGCCCACGTTTGGAATGAATCCGTTTTGAGCGGCAGACGGATCGGCTGCCCTTGCAGCGCCTGCTCATAGCCGGCAGCAAAATCCTCAAGCAGAACCCGCCAGGATACGCCGTCTACGACCAAGTGATGGATCGCGATGAGCAGGTGGTCGCCGTCGTCGCAGCGGAACAAGCCGAGCTTCACCAGCGGACCGTTTTCCAGATCGATGCTCGCTTGAATGTCATTCGCCTTAGCCTCTACCGCTTCTTTCACGTCGCCGACTCCTTTGAAATCGACAACTTCCAGATCGAACAGTGCTTCGTTCTCCCCGGCGCCACGGTTCCATGCGGTATAGCCGTTCTCGGTTTGGCGGTAAACCGTACGGAGAGCATCGTGATGCACAACAAGCTGACGCACCGCTTGGCGTAAAGCTTCTTCGTCAAAGCCTTGCTTGGAGAACTGCATGAACGCCTGGTTGCTGTGATGTACGTCAGCCGGATTTTGTTCAAAGAACCAGCGCTGAATCGGGGTCAAGATGACCTCTCCCGTCACTTCGGTCTGGCTTGCCGTTCTCTCCGCCGTTTGCAGATGCAAACTAAGGGCGGAAATCGTCGGGTAATGGAACAAATCTTTCATGACCAGCTTGTACCCCGTTTGCAAAAGACGGGACGATACCTGCAAGGCCTTGATCGAATCGCCGCCGAGCGCAAAGAAATTGTCCATCGTGCCGACCTGATCCACGCCCAGCACCGACTGCCAGACCGACGCAAGTGCTTGCTCGGCAGGAGTACGAGGCGCCGTGTATGCAGCCTCGACACGAATGCTTCCTTCCGGCACAGGCAGCGCTTTACGGTCGATCTTCCCGTTCGGCGTAAGCGGCATTTGATCCAGGCGCATGATGCGCGAAGGCACCATATGGGAAGGCAGCGCGGCGTCCAGATGGGCTACAAGCCTTTCCAGATCGAAGCTGGAATCCGCTACGACATACCCGCACAAATATTTCTGCCCCCGCTCATCCGTCCGGTCGATGACAAGCGCTTGACGCACGCCGGCAAAATTTTTCATGGCCGCTTCAATTTCACCAAGCTCGATCCGATAGCCGCGAATTTTAACCTGGTTGTCGATCCGGCCGATGAAGTCCACGTTGCCGTCTGGCATCCAGCGCGCCAGGTCGCCCGTCCGGTACAGCCGCTCCCCAGCGGCGAACGGGCTGTCTACGAATTTCTCCGCCGTCAAATCCTGGCGGTTCAAGTAACCGCGGGCCACACCCGCTCCGCCGATAACCAGCTCACCCAACACCCCGATAGGCACCGGCTTCAGATTCGCATCCACGATGTAGAACTTCGCGTTCAGCCACGCTTTCCCGATCGGCACGCTGCCCGTCTTCGGCAGCTTCTCCAGCGGCTCGTCATAGAAGCTGGAGTCAATCGCCGCTTCCGTTACGCCATAGCTGTTAATAATACGGAACTGCGAGCCGAAGCGCTCCTGCAAGGTGCGGTAATCCGCTACGCTGCACGCATCCGAGCTTGAGATCAGCAGCTGCATCGAGCTGAGGTCCAGACCCTCGGCATGCACATGCTCCATGAACGGCACGATCAGCGCCGGAGTCGATTCGAACACCGTCACGGCGTAGTCGCGAATCCAGCCGTAGAGGCGGGTTGGATCAATCCGGTCGTCCTTCGGCACGATGACCATGGTGCCGCCGTTGTACAGCGTCCGCGCAATGTCCCCGACGAACACGTCGAACGAGAAGCTCGCGAGCTGCAGCAGCCGGATCGGGAACTGATCCAGGCGGTATTCCCGCCGGTAGCCCGCCGCCGTGTTCACCAGGCTGCGGTGCTCGATCATCACGCCCTTCGGCTTGCCCGTCGTACCGGAGGTGTAGATGACGTAAGCCAAATCGCGCGGCTTGTTCACATTCGCCGGATTCGATGCGAGATCCGCCGCTAGTACGTTCTTCTCGGCTTCTGCCGTGGCGGACATTTCGGCAGAAGCCGTTTCCGCTTGCGCCAAAGCCTCCGCCTCTGCGCCTGCTTCGCCCAAAGCTTGTACGCCCACAGCCGCTCCGAGGCTGTACGTCGTGGCGTCGTCAAGCGCAACCACCGTTTGCAGCACTAGAGCTCCGTCGCTGCGCCAAGCTTCCGCCTGCTCCAGCAGGCGGGTCTGCGTGAGCAGCACCGACGCCCCGCTGTCCGCGAGCATATACTCGATCCGCTCCGCCGGATAGTCCGGGTCGAGCGGCACATAAGCGCCGCCCGCTTTCCATACGGCGAGCACCCCGATCAACAGCTCCGCCGAACGGCCGGCCAAAATGCCGACCACCTGCTCCGGCTTCACCCCGCGCGCCCGCAGTGCATACGCCAGACGATTCGCTTTGGCGTTCAGCTCCGCATACGTCAGCTTGCTGTCTTCGTAGACAACCGCCAGCGCTCCCGGAGTGCGCTCCGCCTGCTCCTCGAACAGCTCGTGGAACGTTCTCTCTCTCCACGACTCATCCGCTTCCAAACCTGTACCCTCTGCGGCGGGTTGCTTCGCAAGAGCCGAAGACGACACGTCAAACCCGACCAGCAAATCATGCTTTTCGCTGTCCGGCAAGATATCCAAATCTGAAATCCGCGCACCCGGCTGAGCCAAGATCGACGCCAAAAGCTGCTCGTAATGACCCGCCAGCCGTTCCATCGTTTCCTGTCTAAACAACGAGGTAGCGTACTCGATCTTGCAAACCAGCTCGTTATCGGCTTCCACGATATCAAAGCTAAGATCAAACTTTGCCGTCTTTTCCTTGATGTCGAACAGCGACCATTGCAAGCCTTCCAGGGTTAAATCCAAGCTTTCGTGTTTTTGCAAAGAAAACATGGTGTCAAACAGAGGATTCCGGCTTAAATCCCGGCTCACCTGAAGAGCTTCCACCAACTCCTCGAACGGATAGTCCTGGTGCTCGTAGGCTCCAAGCGTCGTTTCCTTCACTTCCTGCAAGTAATCCAGGAACGTCCGCTCCGCCGCCGGACCCAAGCGAAGGGCCAGCGTATTGACGAACATGCCGATAATCGGCTGCAGGTCGGCGTGAGAACGGGCGGCAATCGGAGTGCCGACCACTATATCTTCCTGTCCCGCGTATTTATGAAGCAATACGGAGTACGCAGTCAGCAGAAGCATGTATAGCGTCGCCCCCGAATCGCCGGCAAGCCGTTTGAGAGCTTCACTTTTCTCCGCATCCAGCGTAAACGTGAGCGTTTGACCGTCAAACTGCTGGACGGCCGGGCGGGAGAAGTCGAGAGGCAGCTCAAGAACCGGAAGCTCGGAGCTGAATACCCCGCGCCAGTATTCCTCCTGCCGTTTGATGCGCTGGCGCTGCTCCTCGGATTGCTGCCAAACGGCGTAATCCTTGTATTGAATCCGCAGCTCCGGCAATTCTTCCCCATTGTAAAGCCGCACGAATTCGCGCAGCAGCACGTCCATGGAAAGGCCGTCGGAACCAATATGATGAATATCCAGCGCGAGCAGGAATTTCTCTTTCTCCAGTTCGATCAGCAGGGCGCGCAGCAAAGGCGGCTGGGTCAAGTCAAAAGGCTGAATGAAGCCTTCAAGAATGGCCGCAACCTGATCTTCGCTTGCTTGAAGCTTCTTGACCTTGAAAGCTACGAGCGGATGAATACGCTGAACCGGCTCCCCATTCACGATTTCAAAACCGGTGCGCAGCATATCGTGCCGGGCCACCAAAGTAGTCAGCGCCTTTTCCACTTTGACCTCGTTCAAAGCCCCTTCCAATTGCAAGGCGCTTGGGAGGTTATAATTCAGCTCCGAACTATCCAGCTGGTGCAGGACGTACAGCCTTTTTTGCGCGGAGGAAACCGGATAGTACGCTTTCTCTTCCGCTTTCGGAATCGAGCAGTGCCGCGTTTCTTCCAAGCTGGCAATAGCCCCGGCCATCGACTCTACCGTCGTATAGCGGAACACATCGCGCAGCGGAAGTTCGACGTTCATTTCCTTCTGAATCTTGCTGACAAGGTTCGTCGCCCGCAAGGAGTGGCCTCCGAGCTCGAAGAAATTGTCCAGGACTCCAATGCCGGAGTAGCCCAGTACTTCCTCCCAGATCTTCACAAGCTGGGACTCCGTCCGGTTACGCGGCGCTACGTATTCGACGCCCGTTTGTATGCCGCCTTGCGGCTCCGGTAGCGCTTTGCGGTCCACTTTGCCGTTGGTCGTCAGCGGCATGCGCTCCAGCTGCACGAAGTACGACGGGATCATGTACCCCGGCATTCCCTGGGCCAGCGAGGTTCTCATTTCGCTGACCGTCAGCGTTCGGTCCGCCACAAAGTAGGCGACAAGCGCCTTCTCGCCCTCGCCGTCCTGACGGGCGAGCACCACCGCTTCTTCCACGCCCTCGACGTTCAGCAGCTGCGTCTCGATTTCGTCCAGCTCGATCCGGTACCCGCGGATCTTCACCTGATGATCGATCCGGCCCAGGTATTCGATGTTGCCGTCCGGTAGCCAAGCCGCCAAGTCACCCGAGCGGTACAGTTTCTCCCCCTCCGCAAACGGGGAATCGACGAACTTCTCCGCCGTCAGATCCGGACGGTTCAGGTATCCTCTCGCAAGGCCTTCCCCGGCCACGTACATTTCGCCCGCTACGCCGATCGGCACAGGGCGGCGGTTTTCATCCAGGACGTACACCTTCAGCGTCGGGATCGGCTTGCCGATATTACTCTTCGCCGCCTCCATTTCGACCCACGTTATTTCCTTATATGTCACGTGAACCGTCGTCTCGGTAATGCCGTACATATTGATCAGCTTCGTCTCCGGGTACTTCGTCTTGAAGCCCTTGAGCTGCAGCGGACTCAGCGCTTCGCCCCCAAAGATGACGTTGCGAATCCGCAGATCGTACGGATGGTCCGCCAAGACCTCACGCAGTAGCTGGTAGAAGTACGTTGGCGTCTGGTTCAAAATCGTGACCTGTTCGCGGCCCAGCAGCGCCAGGAAATCGGCCGGATTTTTCGCCGTCAGCGGCGGTACGATGACCAGCTTGCCTCCGTACAGCAGCGCTCCGTACATTTCCCAGACGGAGAAATCGAAGCAGAACGAGTGGAACAGCGTCCACGTGTCAGACGGTCCGAAGTCGAACAGGTTCTTGTCGTTGAACAGGAGCCGCACGACGTTCTTATGCTCGATCAGCGTTCCTTTCGGTCTGCCGGTCGTTCCCGACGTGTAGATGACATATGCCAGGTTGCCCGGCCCGGAAATTGGCTCCAGGTTCGAAGCGTCCAACGCACCTTCGGAGTCCGCCCCTCTGTCGCCCCAAACGAAATCGTCCAATTCGAGGCGCGTTCCTGCGAAGTCGGTCTTCTCGTGCAGATGCTTTTGAATCAGCAATAACGGCGCGCCCGAATCCTCGATCATGAAGCGGATGCGCTCCTCCGGGTAGTCCGGATCGACAGGCACGTAGGCTCCGCCCGCTTTGAGAATCGCCAGAATGCCAACGACCATATCGAGCGAGCGTTCGGCCAGAATCGCTACCAGCTGGTCCGCTTCTACTCCCGCCTCCCGCAGCTTCCGCGCAAGGCGGTTGGATCGCTCGTTCAGCTCGCGGTAGGTCAGCTGCCGCTCGTTCATGACGGCGGCCACATTGTCCGGGTAAAGCTCCGCCTGTTCTTCGAACAAGCCGTGAATCATCTGCTGCCGCGGGTAGTCCGCCTCCGAATCGTTGAAACCGCGCACCAGCTCGCGGATTTCCTCCTCCGTGAGCATTTCCAGCGAGGCAATATCCCCGTCCGGCGCTGCTGCGATGGTTTCGAGCAGCTTGTCATAATGTCTGGCGAACCGCTCCGCGGTCTCTTGTTTATACAAAGCCGTAGCGTACTCCAACCGGCATTCGAGCTGACCGTCCAGCTCCGAAATATCCAGGAGTAGCTCGAACTTGGATGTTTGGTTTTCCAGTGGATAAAACGATTGCTCCAGCCCCTCGATGACAATTTGCTCGTTCTCCGTATTTTGCAGGGAGAAGAACGTGTCAAAGAGCGGATTCCGGCCAGTCGCGCGCGGAATGTGAAGACTTTCTACCAAGTCTTCGAACAAATAATTTTGGTGCTCGAAAGCCCCGAGCGTGATGTCCTTGATTTCTTCCAGGTACGAAAGGTACGGCTTGGAACGCTCCGGACGGCTGCGAATGGCCAGCGTGTTGATAAACATCCCTACGATCGGCTGCACTTCTTCCTGCGTTCTTCCGGCAATCGGCGTTCCTACGATCAGATCTTCCTGACCCGAATATTTATGCATAAGGATGGTGTAAGCCGACAGCAGCACCATGTACAGGGTCGTCCCTGTCCGTGCCGCCAGCTCTTTCAGCTTCTCCGTCCGATCTTTCTCGATATAAAACTTCACGGTTCGGCCGTCAAAGCTTTGCACCGCAGGCCGCGGGAAGTCCGTCGGTAGCTCCAAGACCGGCAGCTCGCCCGACAGCTGTTCCAGCCAATACTCCTTCTGCGGCTGGAGCATCTGCCCGTAAGCTTCGGAATGCTGCCAAACGGAATAATCTTTGTATTGAATGCGCAGCGGGGTCAGCTCCTCGCCCCGATACAGGCGGCTGAACTCGTCGAAGAGCAGCGCTGTCGAAATGCCGTCCGAGACGATATGGTGCATATCGAACAGCAGAATGTGGCGATCCTCGGCGACTTCGATCAGGCCGATGCGGAGAAGTGGCGGCTTGGTCAGATCAAACGGGTGATAGTAAGCTTCTACCACTTGCTCCACTTCCCGCTCGCTCGCTTGGAAATAATCCACAGCAAACTCCACCTCGTCATAGATGCGCTGGACAAGCTCGCCTTGAACCTGCTCGATCCCGGTACGCAGCGTCTCATGGCGCTGAATCAGCGCCCGGAACGCATGCTCGACGCGCGTGCAGTCCAGCTTGCCTTCGAGAAGAAGCGCCGCCGACATATTATAGCTGCGCTCAGCCCCGTCAAGCTGGCGCAGGACGTACAGGCGCTTTTGCTCGGATGAAACCGGATAGTACTCGGCCTCAGCCGCCTTTGTAATCTCATAGGTCTCCTGCTGCCTTAAACCGCCGATTCTTTGGGCCAGCTGTTCGATCGTGGTGTAGCGGAAAACTTCCCGCAGCGGAACCTCGACTTGCAGCTCTTTCCGAATCTTGGAAACCAGCGTGGAGGCCCGCAAGGAATGACCACCCAAGTCAAAGAAATCGCCTTGGACTCCAACTCGCGCAATACCCAGCACCTGCTGCCAAATGAGAGCAAGTCTTGTTTCCAGCGTTGTGCGAGGAGCCACATACTCACGGCCTGCTTCTACCTCTCCGGTCGGTTCAGGCAGCGCTTTACGGTCAATTTTGCCGTTCGGCGTGAGCGGGAGCTTATCAAGAGACACCAGCCGGGCCGGGACCATATGGGCCGGCAGCTCTTGCTTCAATTGGGACAGCAGATCGCTCAGCTGCACGGAAGCATCCGCCGTCACGTAGCCGCACAAATACTTTTGCCCCTGCTCATCCGTACGGTCGGTCACCACAGCCTGCTTGACGCCCGGGAAACGCAGCAGGGCCGTTTCAATTTCGCCGAGTTCGATCCGGAACCCGCGAATTTTCACCTGATAGTCGATCCGGCCGATGAAGTCGACGTTGCCGTCTTCCAGCCAGCGGGCCAAATCGCCTGTCCGGTACAGACGTTCGCCCGGTACAAACGGGCTGTCCGCAAATTTCTCGGCGGTTAGGTCTGGACGGTTCCAGTACCCGCGCGCCACCCCGGCGCCGCCGATGACAAGCTCGCCCGGAACCCCTACAGGAACCGGCTTTAACGCGGCATCGACAATGTAAAACCGGGCGTTCAGCCAAGCTTTGCCGATCGGCACATGACCCGACGACGGCAGCTTATCCAGCGGCTCACCGTAAAAGCTGCTGTCAATGGCCGCTTCGGTAACTCCATAGCTGTTGATGATGCGGAATTGTCCGCCGAATCTTTCCTGCAGCAATCGGTAATCGGTGACACTGCAAGCATCCGAGCTGGTAATCAGCAACTGCATGGAGCTAACGTCCAGCCCTTCTTCATAAATATGCTGCATGAACGGCAGGATGAGCGCAGGCGTCGATTCGAATACCGTAATGTTTTGGTCCCGAATCCAGCCGTATAAGAGGTTCGGATCAATCCGGTCATCCTTCGGCACAATCACCATCGTGCCTCCGTTATACAGCGTCCGCGCGATGTCTCCGACGAACACGTCAAACGAGAAGCTGGCCAACTGCAGCAGCCGCACCGGAAACTGATCCAACCGGTACTCGCGACGGTACGCATCCGCCGTATTCACGAGACTGCCGTGCTCGATCATGACGCCTTTCGGGCGTCCCGTCGTACCCGAGGTGTAAATCACATAAGCCAAGTCTTGCGGGGCGCTGTTGGCAGATTGAAATTCCACGGCTAAGGCATCCCCGTTATAAATCTGTTCATCGTCCATGGCATAGACAGCTTGAAGCTTCAGCCGGTCATCGGCCAACCAACCTCCGGCCCGCTCCAACAGATGACGCTGCGTAAGCAGCACCGATGCATCGCTATCGCTGAGCATGTACTCAATCCGCTCCGCCGGATAATCGGGGTCCAGCGGTACATAGGCTCCGCCGGCTTTCCAAACGGCGAGCACCCCGACCAGCAGTTCCACCGAACGCTCCGCCCAGATCCCCGTAATCGTCTCCCTTCCCACGCCCTGTTCGCGAAGGAGAGAAGCCAGCCGCTCGGCGCGTTCGTTCAATTCGCCGTAGGTCAGCTGTTTGTCCATGTAGACGACTGCCGGATGATCTGGAATTTCTCGAGCAAACTTTTCAACATACCGATGAAACGCTTCTCCCTCGCTCAGCCCTGCCACCGGCGGGTTAAAAACGTTGAGAATGCGGTGTCTCTCCTCATCGCTCAGCAGAGAAATCTCGCGTACCGGCAGTTCGGGAGTCTGAAGAAACTGGTCCAGAACGGTTACATACTGTTCCATAATCCGATCAATCTCGGCCGTCTCGAACAAGCCGGTACGATAGGAAGCATGGAGAATGACATGTCCTTCATTCAGCATATGGTCGAAGCGCAGCAGCAAATCGTCCATCTCGTGCCTAGCGAAGTGAGCCTCCAGGCGTACCTTGATTTCTTCGTACTCCACGATTTTCAAAGGCAGATATTCCAGAGACGTGCGGAACAGCCCCGAAAGATCGTTGCGGCCGTGTTGTTCGCGTAAATCCTGGATCAATTGGTTATAAGGGTATTTCTGATACCGCAGATCCGCCGTATTTTCCTTGGAAACCGTTTGGATCAAGGAAAGCACGTTCCTGTCTGGATTCAGACGAATCCGCGTAGCCACGGTGCTGACGAACATGCCAATCGTTTCTTTTTCCTTCTTGCTGGTGCGATTGGCAAAAACCGTGCCGACCGGAACATCGGTGCTGTCGGTCAGCTTGTACAATAAAACGTACATGGCGGACAGAAATAATGTATATAAGCTGATCTGATATTGTTCGCTGAAGGCCAGAATGCGTTCATACCGGGAACCGTCCAAAGTGATGGACAGTTTATTGGATTCGCTGCCGATCGAGAATGGCGGATACGATTTAATGCCGGTCGTTTCAGGCAAAGTGTTGTACTTCGTCAGCCAGTATTCCTTGCCTTTCTGATAACGCTGCGATTGCTCATATTCACGCTCCGCGGAAATATAATCTAGATAGGAAGGGGGCTGGTAACTGCTGGAGATGCCTTTGCGCAGTTCCAGGTATTTTTCCATCACCGCATGCAGCAAAGCATTGACGGACAAGCCGTCGGCGATAATATGGTTTACCGTCAAATTGAGCCATACTTGGCCGTTCGCAAAATGAATAATCGTAAATTCGTAGAGGTGTTCGTCGAACACGCTGGCCGGTTTTTCGCTTACTTCCTTCACCCAAGCATAGAATTGTTCGATTGTGCCTATTTTGAGGCGGCTTATCCTAGCTTGGACATTCTCCGGCTCTTCGAACCACTGCGTTGGTTTTTGCAAATCCCCGCTAATGCGGATTCGGAAAACGTCATAGGTTTTGACGATCTCTGCCGCCGCTTGCTTCAGAAGCTGTGTGTTGATCTCGCCCGTAATCTGGTAGGTCGCGGAAAGCATCGTGATGGACGTTCCCGGATTCATAATTTCCATGAACCATATTCGGCGCTGGGCTTGCGTTAATCCATATTGCTCGTTGGTATTCTCTGTCACATCGACACACTCCCGGTTTAGAGATTCTTTATAGATAGGCTTTGTACCTAGATGTCACTTAGTCACTCTTAGAAGAACCGCGCAGGCCATTCCCGGAACGGCTCCATCGGACTCTTCCTCATTTTTCGTGTCTACGTTTTCTGGTAACTACCGGTTATAAAGTCATACCTTGGATTACTAAAAGACTCTGTCGCATTCGCGAGCAAGAAGCCGCCCGCCGTAAAGCGGATCTAGCCGTACAGCCGGGCGTAAAAACCTCCGAGCGCCAGCAGGTCCTGATGGCGGCCCCGCTCGACGACCGTCCCTTGGTTCATGACGGTAATCAAATCCGCATGTTCCACGGTGCTGAGTCGGTGGGCGATCAGAATGGTGGTGCGCCCCTTCATCAATACGTTCAAGGCCTGCTGTACCCAATGCTGGGATTCGTTATCCAGCGCGGAAGTCGCTTCGTCCAGCAGCAGAATCGGGGCGTTTTTGAGAATCGCCCGTGCGATCGCAATTCGCTGCCTTTGTCCGCCCGACAACGACGCTCCTCTCTCTCCCACCGGCGTTTTATACTGTTCAGGAAGTTCCTGAATGAAATGGTGAGCGTACGCCGCTTTGGCCGCTTCGATCACTTCTTCATCCGTTGCATCCGGGTTGCCGTAGCGGATGTTTTCCTCAATCGTGCCGGTAAACAAGAATGGCTCCTGCGGAACGTATGCAATCTGCCTGCGGATTTCTTCCAGCGTGTAATGGCCGAACGGTTTGCCTTGGAGCAGGATTTCTCCGCTGTCCACAGGATAAAAGCCGAGCAGCAGCTTGATCAGCGTACTTTTGCCGCTGCCGCTGGTCCCCACGATAGCGGCGACCTGGCCGGGAAACACCTGCATGGAGATGTCGACAAGCACCTTTTTATCCGCCTGATAGGAAAATTCCACATCGCGAAACTCCACCGCAGCCTCCGACACGAGCTCGCTGTGAGGAGATCCCAAACGCTCCGGTTCCTCTTCCTCTCTTAGTACCTCTTGAATCCGATGAGCGCCCGCGAGCGAATTTTGGGTCATCGACAGAACCATCCCCAAGTTCAACAAGGCATGCGTCAGATTCACTTGCAGAACCGCCAGGGCGGCGACGCTTCCCATTCCCATCAGTCCGTAGGCATAAAGAAGACTGCCGATGACGATGATGCCGCAGAACGTGACGTAGCTGATAAAATGATTCACCGCAGCCTGCATGCCATTCTTCTGCGCGGTTTGCCGAAGCGTCTGCGTCATTTGTTCGTTCAACGCCTCGTACTGGCCGTAAATCGTTCGGATGCGGAACAGCTTCACAATTTGAATGCCGCCCATAAAATCTTTGAATTTTTCGGTCATTTTACCGAGCGTTAGCAAGCCTTGTTCGGACAAGGCGCGAATATCCCGCGCAAATTTCAGGCTGACCACGGAGGACAGCAGCAGAATGACGAAGGATACGCCGGCAAACCGCCAATCGATCAACACCATGGAGACAATGGAGCCGATGCAAAAGACAACTTGAAGCAGCAAAACGAAGTAAACCTGCGAGAATGTAAACTCAACGGTCGTTACGTCGTTGTTCACCCGCGACAGCAAGTCCCCATGGTGCGTCTGCTCCAGGAATCTCGGCCGCACCCGGCACAGCTTGTCATAAAGACGTTCGCGGATATTCAGCACAGTCAGCTCGACACTGCGCTGGTTTAAGTAAATGAACCAGGGAGAAATCACATTTTCCAGGAACAAGACCGCGCCCAAAATAATAAAGGCTTCCACCATCAGGGACGTATCCCGGGACACGGCGAAATCAACCAAGTTATGTACGACCAAGCTGAAGGCGATCAGGAACAATGTCTGGGTGAGCGCCGTCACGGCCAGGCCAATGGCGTACTGGGTTTTGCGCTTGCGGTTCATAAACATCAGCAAGTAGCCGAGTTCTTTCACTTGCGAGAGCCATCCGCCCTTTTTCATGTGTACGCCACCTCCCTGCGTTCGGCAGACTCAGTAAATTCCTGATAGTACGACTGGGCGTACAGTCCCTTCATCTTCAACAATTGTTCATGAGTGCCCTTTTCAACAATACTCCCCTGTTCCATGACCCAAATTTCGTCGGCGTTTTGTACTGTAGAAAGCCGGTGGGCAATAACCATCGTCGTTCTCTGCTTCATCAATACGCCCAGCGCTTCCTGAACCGCGCTTTCCGACTCCGGATCAAGAGCCGACGTTGGCTCGTCCAGCAGCAGAACGGGAGCATCCTTCAGAAAAGCCCGGGCCATTGCAATGCGCTGGCGCTGCCCGCCGGACAAAAAGCCTCCGCGCTCTCCGACATACGTCTGGTAGCCGTCGGGCAGCTGCATAATGAAGGAATGCGCCTGAGCGGCTTTGGCGGCTTCGATAATCTCGTCCATCGACGCTACTTCCCGCCCGTAGCCGATATTTTCAGCGATCGTGCCGCTAAACAAATATGAATCCTGGGTTACCACGGAAAAATGCGACCGAAGCTGCTCCGGATCGGCGCCGTGGATCAGGCTGCCGAACACGCGGATCTCGCCCTGGTCCTCCGGAAGCGGATAAAAGCCGTATACAAGCTTAAACACCGTGCTCTTCCCTCCGCCGCTCGCTCCGACAAGCGCGATCGTCTTCCCTTCCGGCACAGAGAAGCTAACATTCCGCAGGATCGGGGATCTCTCCTCATACCCGAAGGTTACGTTCTGAAACTCGATGGGGGAGGCGCTCGCTTTCGGAAGCGAACGGCCATT
Organism: Paenibacillus peoriae; assembly: GCF_022531965.1. Taxonomy (GTDB): domain Bacteria; phylum Bacillota; class Bacilli; order Paenibacillales; family Paenibacillaceae; genus Paenibacillus; species Paenibacillus polymyxa_D. The sequence goes on from NZ_CP092831.1 coordinate 5,011,031, forward strand.
TTCCGTTTCGGTCGGCTGCTCGACGATTTCGGAGACCCTTCTCAGGGCACCGGCCATTTCGAACGTCCGCGTGATGAGCTCGGGAATATGCTCCAGCGGCTCCAGACACAGATTCAGCAAGTACAGGAAGGCGATCAGCTCCCCCGCGCCTAGCTGCCCTTTGTAGATCAAATAGCTTCCGTAACTGACGGCGAAAATGATCGGGCTGATCATCAGCGTGGAAAGCAGCGGGTTGACCCAGGCTTCCCGCTTTTTCACGGCCAGCTTTTTTTGAGCCGTCAATTGCAGCAGCACTTGGTAGGAGCGAGATAACATGCCGGATAGCAGGTAGCTTTTTACAATAGGCATACCTCCAAGTGTATCCTGGAGGTTGACGTTCATTCGGCCCATGTTCGCCTGGGCTTCCTCCGTCAACCGCTCCAACTGCTTGCCGATCCATTGGGAAACCAGCAGCGCTACGGGAAATAACAGCAGGCTGTACAGCATCAGCTCCCATTGGAGGTAGATCAAATAAGTGAAACAGCCGATGAACAACAGCGGATGATAAAACCACTGGGCGAGGTCCCGAATCATAAACTGCTGGATGAGCTGCAGGTCGTTGTTGATCCGCGACAATACGTCGCCGGAGTGCTGCTTTTCCAAATAGGAGACCGGGAGTTTGCCGATATGACGCATGACATGGTTGCGGATATCCTGCACCGCAGAGGCGCTGCTTCGCTCCACGCCGAAGCTCATGAAAAACTTCGCCGGCACACCGATCAAGATGACCACAAAGACCGTGTACACGATTTGCAGAACGATTGGCCCCGCCCCCTTCTCGGCCTGGGTGGTCAGCTGCTCGATCAAACTTCCCGTCCATATCTCAATAACGGCGGCGGCAATCGCGGACAAGACACCGACGATCATCCAGCCTTTGTGACGGCTTACATAGGACATCAACCAGCGGAACGCTTTCCAGGCGGCGTAAGCGGTTTGACGCTTGGAAGGCGCCGCTGTGCCTTGTTCTAGAACAGACGGCTGGCGGTCAGCTTCCATGCAGTACCCCGGCCTCCGCTTCGATCTGCCGCTTGACTTGCTCTAAGATGTCCCGGATGACGACGGCCGTTTCTTCCACGCGCGCGAGTTCCAGCAATTCCTCGTGCGCACCCTCCAGCCGGTAATCGGCGTAAGCTTGCGTCGTTGCCCCCCGCCAGGAAGGCAATTGGTGCTCCAGGCGGAACGCTTCGCTGTCCTTCGCAATCAGTTCGTAAATCCGGGCCGGGATCGTGCCGGAATTAATAAGCTGCGCTTCGTACGCCAAGGTCGCTTTGACCTTCCGATGAACCCGCTCCCGCACGAGCGGGTTGCTCATTAATTCCTTCTCTTCTTCGTCGAAATCGGCAAGCATTTCTTCAAGCTCTTTCTCCGACGTTTCGGAAGACGTCAGCGTGTCCTTAATCCACGAGTCCACCATGAGCACGTCCGTTACGGAATAGCCTCTTTTCTCCATCGTTTTGGCTACCTCGAACGTCAGGTTGCCTCCAAAGCAGTAGCCGAGCAGCACGTAAGGTCCTTCCGGCTGGATGCGGACGATCTCGTCCACATAACGGTTCAGCATGGCCTCGTAATCGACGGCATCGTCGATAAAATCAATGCCGTAGAGCACGAACCCGCCGTCGAGCCTGCTTGCAAGCTCTCGATAACCGATGCCAAAGCCGCTGCCCGGAGGGAAGCAGAACACGTTCAGATCTCCTGCTTTATTCAACTTAATGAAGGAGTCTCCCCCTTTATCCAGGCCCTGATCCCCCTCTCCGAAAGCCATGGCCTCAACGGTTACATGATGGAATTGGCGGTTCAGCGGTATCTCAATGCCCGTTTCATCGTAAACGGCTTGAACGAGCCTCATCAGACTTAACGAATTGCCACCCAACTCAAAAAAGTTATCCTTTACGCCGACCTGCGGAACGCCAAGCGTATCCTGCCAGACGCGGGCGATCTTCATTTCGAGCAGCGTTCTCGGCGCGACATATTCCGTTCCTCCGTCCGCGGCTTCCTCCGGCGCGGGCAGCGCTTTGCGGTCGATTTTCCCGTTCGGGGTCAGCGGCATCCGCGAAAGCTGCACGAGGTACGAAGGAATCATATAACCCGGAAGCTGCTTGGCGAGCTCCTCTTTGAGTTCATTCGCCGCCAGCCTCGTTTCTGCGACGTAATAAGCGACAAGTTGCTTATGGCCGTTCGCGTCGTCGCAGTCGAGCACCTTGGCTTCTTGCACGGCGGCGATCTTCAGCAGCTGCGTCTCGATTTCGTCCAGCTCGATCCGGTACCCGCGGATTTTCACCTGGTGGTCGATCCGGCCCAGGTATTCGATGTTGCCGTCCGGCAGCCAAGCCGCCAAGTCACCCGAGCGGTACAGTTTCTCCCCCTCCGCAAACGGGGAATCGACGAACTTCTCCGCCGTCAGATCCGGACGGTTCAGGTATCCTCTCGCAAGGCCTTCCCCGGCCACGTACATTTCGCCCGCTACGCCAATCGGCACAGGGCGGCGGTTTTCATCCAGGACGTACACCTTCAGCGTCGGGATCGGCTTGCCGATATTACTCTTCGCCGCCTCCATTTCGACCCACGTGATTTCCTTATATGTCACGTGAACCGTCGTCTCGGTAATGCCGTACATATTGATCAGCTTCGTCTCCGGGTACTTCGTCTTGAAGCCCTTGAGCAGCAGCGGACTCAGCGCTTCGCCCCCAAAGATGACGTTGCGAATCCGCAGATCGTACGGATGGTCCGCCAAGACCTTACGCAGCAGCTGGTAGAAGTACGTTGGCGTCTGGTTCAAAATCGTGACCTGTTCGCGGCCCAGCAGCGCCAGGAAATCGGCCGGATTTTTCGCCGTCAGCGGCGGTACGATGACCAGCTTGCCTCCGTTCAGCAGCGCTCCGTACATTTCCCAGACAGAGAAATCGAAGCAGAACGAGTGGAACAGCGTCCACGTGTCGGACGGCCCAAAGTCGAACAGGTTCTTGTCGTTGAACAGGAGGCGCACGACGTTCTTATGCTCGATCAGCGTTCCTTTCGGTCTGCCGGTCGTTCCCGACGTGTAGATGACATATGCCAGGTTGCCCGGCCCGGAAATCGGCTCCAGGTTCGAAGCGTCCAGCGCATCGGCGGAGTCCGCCCCTCTGTCGCCCCAAACGAAATCGTCCAATTCGAGGCGCGTTCCTGCGAAGTCGGTCTTCTCATGCAGATGCTTCTGAATCAGCAATAACGGCGCGCCCGAATCCTCAATCATGAAGCGGATGCGCTCCTCCGGGTAGTCGGGATCGACAGGCACGTAGGCTCCGCCCGCTTTGAGAATCGCCAGAATGCCGACGACCATATCGAGCGAGCGTTCGGCCAGAATCGCTACCAGCTGATCCGCTTCTACTCCCGTCTTTCGCAGCTTCCGCGCAAGGCGGTTGGATCGCTCGTTCAGCTCGCGGTAGGTCAGCTGCCGCTCGTTCATGACGGCGGCCACGTTGTCCGGGTAAAGCTCCGCCTGTTCTTCGAACAAGCCGTAAATCGTTTTCCCCCGCTCGAACCCGGTTTCGGTGTCATTAAATCGCTTCAGCAGCGTCTCCCTCTCGTCTGGGGACAGCACATCGGCTTGTCCGAGCTCCAGATCCGGCTGAAATAAAAGCACGGACAGCAGCCGAACAAGATGGTCGGCCGCCTGGTCCACAAATGCCCGCTCGTACCGCTGCCCGTCAAAGCTTATTTCCAGCTCAATGGAGTGGTTTTGACGGTCGAAGCGAAAAACCGTATCGGCCGCCACCCGGTTACCCAGCGGTTCCGGATGAATCGGGGCGAAGGATGCGACGGTGTTGACGACCGGGAGGCCGTCCCCCGTATAGTCCAGATGGAGCGGCTCCACCATTTTCCGAAAAGGCAGGTGCTGATGCTCCAGCGCCTCGCCGATGGAAGCTTTGATGCCCCCGAGCAGCGTTTTCAGCGTAGTCTGGCGGCTTACGGACGTCTTGATCACCAAGATGTCATGCGGCGGCGGAGTCCCGTCGGGGTCTGCGCTATAAGAAGGCATGCCGACCAGCACTTGGTCCCGCCCGGTATATTTGAACAGCAGGCTTTTTACTCCTGCCAAAACAATCATGTACAAAGCCAAATCCGAACCGTTGGCGAGGCAAATGATTCTCTCCGAGAGTTCGCTCGGCAGAGTACGGTGAAGCAAACCCGGCTCGGCCGCAGCTTCCCCGTCGGCGTATAATTTGGAGGATTGACTGTAGGGAAGGAAGCTCAGGCTGTCATCGGCGTCAAACTTGCCGCTCCAGTACCGTTCTTCCTTTTCAAACAAAGATTTCATTTGTACCTCCCCTAAAAATGAAGTGACCGCATGCCCCGGCGCAGGTCCGAAAAAGCATGCTTTCGGCCTGCGCGTTTACGGGCTTGGACGTTGTTCGCCGTCTTCCTTGGGATGCGCGCCGCTTTCGCTTGACGGCGGAGGCGCGCTTGTAGGATTAGAACGCGAATTCGATCGTATCGACGGCACTCTTTGCGCCTGCCGCCGGTTTATGACATTCAATCCGGCTTAACTCGAGTTGTGGATTTTCCGCAATTTGAGACAGTACCCGCAGGTAATCCTCGGTCAAGGTGCGGATCATCGCTTCTTTGAACAGCTTGGTGGCGTAGAAGAAGCCCCCGCTCAGCGCCCCGTTGTTTTCATACATAAACAGCGTCAGATCGAACTTCGCTTCTTCCAAATGGTCAAGCTCGTAAGTCTTCAGGCTGACCCCTTCCAGCTCGGCGTCTCGTTCTTCGATATTTTGCAAGTCGAAAACGGCATCGAACAGCGGGAAGCGGCCCGGCTCCCGCTTCACATTCAAACGCTCCACCAGATCCTCGAATGGATAATCCTGGTTCTCGAAAGCACCCAAAGCCGTTTCCTTCACTTCTTCCAGGTAGGACAAGAACGTTTTGTCGCCCGACGGACGATTGCGGATCGCCAGCGTATTGACAAACATCCCGATGACCGGTTCCAAATCGGCGTTCGTTCTTCCCGCCACCGGGGTGCCCACGACCAAGTCCTCCTGCCCGCTGTACTTGGACAGCAGCACGGTATAAGCCGCAAGCAGCACCATGAACAGCGTGCTTTCACGCTCGGCCGCCAATTCGCGCAGCCGCGCAGAGAGAGAAGCTTCGACGTCGAACTCCAGATGCGCGCCTTCGTAGCTGCGAGCCGCAGACCGTTCGTAGTCCATCGGCAGGTCCGCCGTCGGCAACTCGCCTTCGAAGGTTTGCAGCCAGTACGCTTCCTGCCGCCCAATCCGCTCTCGGTGGGCCTTCGACTGCTGCCAAACGGCATAATCCTTGTATTGAATGCGCAGTGGCGGCAGTTCTTCCCCGGCGTAGAAACTCGAGAACTCATCGATCACAATCGCCATCGATACGCCGTCGGACACCATATGGTGCATGTCGAAAAGGAGAATATGCAGGTTCGGCTCCAGCTCGATGACCCCGGCGCGCAGCAGCGGCGGCTTGCCGAGATCAAACGGATGAACGAAGCTGCGGACGATCTGCTCGATTTGAGCCGCATCCTCTTTATCCGCTTGATGATGCTCGATAGCAAAATCGACCTGCGGGTAAATCCGCTGAACCGCTTCGGCCTTCACGATTTCAAAACCGGTGCGCAGCGATTCATGCCGTGTTATCAATTTCCGCAAGGCGGCTTCCAACCGGTCTAAGTCAAACTCGCCTTCCACCTGCACCAGCTCCGGCATGTTGTAAAGCTGATCCGCTCCATCCAGCGTGTGCTGAATGAACAGCCGTTTCTGCGCGGAGGACAGAGGGTAGTACTCTCTCTCCTCCGCTTGAGGAATGGCCTCATGCTCCCGCCGTTCCATCCGGGCGATCGCCTCGGCCATCGCCGCAATCGTCGAGTGACGGAATACGTCGCGCAGCGGCAGGTTGACGTTTAATTCCTTAAATACCTTGCCCGCCAGCGTCGTCGCCCGCAGGGAGTGGCCGCCGATGTCGAAGAAGTTGTCGTGAACGCCAATCTCCTTCGCAAGCCCCAGCACCTCCTGCCAAATCGCCGCCAGCTTCGTTTCCAGCTCATTGCGCGGTGCGATGTACTCCGTTCCGCTTCCCGCTTCCCCTTCCGGCGCCGGTAGCGCCTTCCGGTCAATCTTTCCGTTCGGCGTCAGAGGCAGGCGCTCCATCTCCACGAAGTACGACGGGATCATGTACCCCGGCAGCTCCTGCGCCAGCGCGCCGCGCAGATCGTTCACTGCCAGCTCCGCTCCGGTATCCGGTGTGTAATACGCGCATAGCGCCTTCTGCCCGTTCGCGTCACTTCGAACCAGCACCACCGCTTCGCGCACGCCTTCCACCCGCAGCAGCTGCGACTCGATCTCGCCCGTCTCGATCCGGTACCCCCGAATTTTCGCCTGGTTGTCGATCCGGCCGATGAAGTCCACGTTGCCGTCTTCCATCCACCGCGCCAAGTCTCCCGTGCGGTACAACCGCTCGCCCGCGGCGAACGGGCTGTCTACGAACTTCTCTTCTGTCAGCCCCGGACGGTTCAAGTACCCGCGAGCTACCCCGACTCCGCCGATAACCAGCTCGCCCAGCACCCCGACCGGCACCGGATTCAGGTGCGCATCCACGATGTAGAATTTCGCATTCAGCCACGCTCTGCCGATCGGCACATGGCCTGTCTGCGGCAGCTTCGTCAGCGGCTCGTCGTAGAAACTTGAGTCGATCGCCGCTTCCGTCACGCCGTATGCGTTGATGATCCGGAACAACGAGCCGAAGCGTTCCTGCAAGGTCCGGTAATCCGCCACGCTGCAGCTGTCCGAGCTCGTGATCAACAGCTCCATCCAGCTCATATCCAGCCGCTGCTCGTGCACGTACTCCAGGAACGGCACGATCAGCGCCGGCGTCGATTCGAAGATCGTCACTTGCTGCTGGCTGATCCAGTAGTGCAGACGAGACGGATCGATCCGGTCGTCCTTCGGCACAATCACCATCGTGCCTCCGTTGTACAGCGCCCGCGCGATATCTCCCACGAACACGTCGAACGAGAAGCTTGCGAGCTGCAGCAGCCGCACCGGGAACTGATCCAACCGGTATTCCCGCCGGTAGCCCGCCGCCGTGTTCACCAGGCTGCGGTGCTCGATCATCACGCCCTTCGGCTTGCCCGTCGTTCCCGACGTATAGATCACGTACGCCAGATCCTCCGGACGGGCTTCATGGAAGCTGTCGGTGCCAACATTCTGATGGCTCTCATCGCCGTCGTCCACAGTATCCGTCAGCTTGCCGGAGACTATGCCCGAGCCAATCGGCGCATTCGCCCGCTCCTCGCTGTACGACGCTTCGTCGTCCAGGTACAGCACCGCCGCCAGCGCCAGCTCCTCTTCGTCAAGCCAGGCTTCAGCACGCTCTCGCAGCGCCGTTTGCGTCAGCAGCACCTTCGCTCCGCTGTCTTCGAGCATGAACCGCACGCGCTCCGCCGGATAATCCGGGTCGAGCGGCACATACGCCCCGCCCGCTTTCCAGACGGCCAGCACGGCCACCAGCAAGTCCACCGAACGCTCGGCGAGAATGCCGACGATCGTCTCCCGGCCGATGCCGCTTGCGCGCAGCGTAGCCGCCAAGCGGTTCGCCCGCTCGTTCAGCTCCGCATACGTCAGCCGGTCGTTCTCGTACACGACGGCCGCCTCTTCCGGCGTGCGCTCCGCCTGTTCCTCAAACAGCCGGTGGAACGCGGCCGCAGGAGCCGCTTCCGGCTGCGCCGGGTTGAACGCGCCGATAATTTGTTCTTTTTCCTCTGCCGTCAGCAAGTCCAGCTCGGCAATCTTCGCATCTGGACGGCTTACGATCGTTTCGAGCAGCTGCTCGTAATGTTTCGCCAGCCGTTCGATCGTCTCCCTTTTGTAGAGAGCCGTCGCATATTCGAAGCTGTAATCCAAGCCGCCGTTCTCCTCGCCCACATCCAAGCTGATATCAAACTTCGCGGTATCTAATACGCTCGGATAAGGAATCAGGCGAAGCCCTTCCAGCTCAAATTCCTCGTTTTCCGTATTCTGCATCGTAAACAGCGTGTCGAAGAGCGGATTGCGGCTTAAATCACGGGTGACTTGCACCTTGTCCACCAATTCTTCGAACGGATAGTTTTGATGCTCGAAGGCATGGAGGGTCGTTTCTTTGACTTCGTTCAGGTATGACAGGAATGTCTTTTCCGAAGCCGGATAACTGCGGATAGCCAGCGTGTTTAAGAAAATCCCGATCAACGGCTGCACATCTCCATGATTCCTTCCGGCAATCGGCGTACCGACGATCACGTCTTCCTGACCTGAATATTTATGCAGAAGGACGTTATACGCCGCAAGCAGCACCATAAACAGCGTCGTGCCCGTTTCCGAGGCCAGCTGCTTCAGGCCGTCGGTTTTCGAAGCGTCGAAGGAAAACTCCAGCGTTTGGCCTTCGTAGCTCTGCACGGCCGGACGCGGATAGTCGGCCGGCATTTCCAGCACCGGCAGCTCGCCTTGGAACATGTCCAGCCAGTACGCCTCCTGACGCTGAAGCCGTTCTTTCTGCTCCTGCGAATGCTGCCAAACGGTGTAGTCTTTGTACTGAATGCGCAGAGGCTCCAATTGCTCGCCGCCGTACAAGCGGACGAATTCTTCAACAAAGATTTCCATCGAGACGCCATCGGAAATAATATGATGCATGTCGTACATTAGAATATGACGTTCCGGAGCCAGCTCGACAAGGCCTACCCTCAGCAGCGGAGGCTTCGCCAAGTCAAACGGACGGACGAAACGGCGAACCATCTCTTCGGCCTCTTGCTCATCCACTCGATAGAACTCCACGGCAAAATTCACGTCCTGGTAAATCCGCTGCGATGCTTCGCCATCCACCATTTCGAACCCGGTGCGCAGCGTTTCATGCCGCGCCACGAGCTTACGGAACGCTTCTTCGAACCTTGCCCGGTCCAAAGCCCCCTCCAGCAGCATCGCTTCCGGCATGTTGTAGCTAAGCTCCGCGCCTTCCAGTTGATTCAGGATAAAGAGACGTTTTTGAGCAAAAGATTGCGGGTACACCTCTCGGTCATCCGCCACCGGAATGGCAACGAATGTCTGCTCATCCAGCCGGGAAATGGCGGCGGCCATGCTCTCAATGGTGGAATGGCGGAACACGTCGCGCAGCGGCAGATCCACGCTCAATTCTTTATGAATCTTGCTGACCAGCGTCGTCGCCCGCAGGGAGTGACCACCGATGTCGAAGAAGTTGTCGTGAACGCCAATCTCCTTCGCAAGCCCCAGCACCTCCTGCCAAATCGCCGCCAGCTTTGTTTCCAGCTCATTGCGCGGTGCGACGTACTCCGTTCCGCTTCCCGCTTCCCCTTCCGGCGCCGGCAGCGCCTTCCGGTCAATTTTTCCGTTCGGCGTCAGAGGCAGGCGCTCCATCTCCACGAAGTACGACGGGATCATGTAGCCCGGCAGCTCCTGCGCCAGCGCGCCGCGCAGATCGTTCACTGCCAGCTCCGCTCCGGTATCCGGTGTGTAATACGCGCATAGCGCCTTCTGCCCGTTCGCGTCACTTCGAACCAGCACCACCGCTTCGCGCACGCCTTCCACCCGCAGCAGCTGCGACTCGATCTCGCCCGTCTCGATCCGGTACCCCCGAATTTTCGCCTGGTTGTCGATCCGGCCGATGAAGTCCACGTTGCCGTCCTCCATCCACCGCGCCAAGTCTCCCGTGCGGTACAACCGCTCGCCCGCGGCGAACGGGCTGTCTACGAACTTCTCTTCTGTCAGCCCCGGACGGTTCAAGTACCCGCGCGCCACTCCGACTCCGCCGATAACCAGCTCGCCCAGCACCCCGACCGGCACCGGATTCAGGTGCGCATCCACGATGTAGAATTTCGCATTCAGCCACGCTCTGCCGATCGGCACATGGCCTGTCTGCGGCAGCTTCGTCAGCGGCTCGTCGTAGAAACTTGAGTCGATCGCCGCTTCCGTCACGCCGTATGCGTTGATGATCCGGAACAACGAGCCGAAGCGTTCCTGCAAGGTCCGGTAATCCGCCACGCTGCAGCTGTCCGAGCTCGTGATCAACAGCTCCATCCAGCTCATATCCAGCCGCTGCTCGTGCACGTACTCCAGGAACGGCACGATCAGCGCCGGCGTCGATTCGAAGATGGTGACCCGTTCCCGCTCCATCCAGTGGTGCAGACGAGACGGATCGATCCGGTCGTTCTTCGGCACAATCACCATCGTGCCTCCGTTGTACAGCGTCCGCGCGATATCTCCCACGAACACGTCGAACGAGAAGCTTGCGAACTGCAGCAGCCGCACCGGGAACTGATCCAACCGGTATTCCCGCTGGTAGCCCGCCGCCGTGTTCACCAGGCTGCGGTGCTCGATCATCACGCCCTTCGGCTTGCCCGTCGTTCCCGACGTATAGATCACGTACGCCAGATCCTCCGGACGGGCTTCATGGAAGCTGTCGGCATTCGTCCGCTCCTCGCTGTACGACGCTTCGTCGTCCAGGTACAGCACCGCCGCCAGCGCCAGCTCCTCTTCGCCGAGCCAAGCTTCAGCACGCTCTCGCAGCGGCGTTTGCGTCAGCAGCACCTTCGCTCCGCTGTCTTCAAGCATGAACCGCACGCGCTCCGCCGGATAATCCGGGTCGAGTGGCACATACGCCCCGCCCGCTTTCCAGACGGCCAGCACGGCCACCAGCAAGTCCACCGAACGCTCGGCCAGAATGCCGACGATCGTCTCCCGGCCGATGCCGTTTGCGCGCAGCGTAGCCGCCAAGCGATTCGCCCGCTCGTTCAGCTCCGCATACGTCAGCCGGTCGTTCTCGTACACGACGGCCGCCGCTTCCGGTGTGCGCTCCGCCTGTTCCTCGAACAGCCGATGGAACGCCGCCACAGGAGCCGCTTCCGGCTGCGCCGGGTTGAACGCGCCGAGAATTTGCTCTTTTTCCTCTGCCGTCAACAAGTTCAGCTCGGCAATCTTCGCATCCGGACGGCTTACGATCGCCGCAAGCAAATGTCCGAAATGAGTCGACAGCCGCCGGATCGTGCTTTCTTTATAAAGAGCCGTTGCGAATTCAAAGCTGCACTCCAGGCCGCCGTTTTCTTCCGTAACATCCACACTCAGGTCGAACTTGGCCGTGCCGTATTCGCTAGGGTACGGGGACAATTTCAGCCCTTCCAGCCCAAACTCTTTGTCCTCCAAGTTTTGCAGGGAGAACATCGTGTCAAACAGCGGGTTGCGGCTCAAATCCCGGCTGACCTGCACTTTATCGACGAGCTCTTCGAACGGATAATTCTGATGCTCGTAAGCGCCTAAGGTCGTTTCTTTCACTTCTTCCAGATACGACAGGAAGGTCTTCTCCGAAGCCGGATAATTGCGGAGCGCCAGCGTATTAACGAACATTCCGATCAAAGGTTGCGTGTCTCCGTGCGTTCTGCCCGCAATCGACGTTCCGACGATCAAATCGTCCTGACCTGTGTATTTATGCAAAAGCACGGTATATGCCGCAAGCAGCACCATATACAGCGTCGTTCCTCTTTGAGCCGCCAGTTGCTTTAAGCCTTCGTTCGTTGCCTCGTCCACGAAGGACGTCAGCGTTTGTCCCTCAAAGCTCTGCACGGCAGGACGCGGATAGTCCGTCGGCATTTCCAGAACCGGCAGCTCGCCCCGGTAACGGTCCAGCCAGTAAGCTTCCTCGCGTTTCAACTGCACTTTTTGCTCGTCCGACTGCTGCCATACCGCATAGTCCTTGTATTGAATGCGCAAAGGCTCTAATGACTCGCCACCGTACAGACGAACGAGTTCCTCGACTAACACGTCCATCGAAACCCCGTCGGAGACGATATGGTGCATGTCGAACATCAGCAAATAACGTTCGGCTGCCAGCTCTACAAGCTCCGCCCGCAGCAACGGAGGCTTCGCCAAGTCGAAAGGCCGGATGAAGGCCTGCACGACTTCAGGCGCTTCTTCCTCGCTCGCATGACGGTACTCGACAGCAAAGTCGACGCTCTCGTAAATGCGCTGTATTGCTTCGCCTTGTACGATCTCAAAGCCGGTTCGCAGCGTTTCGTGCCGTGCGATCAGTCCCCGGAAAGCCTTCTCCAGCAGGCTCCGGTCAATCGATCCTTCCAGCAGCAGCACGCCCGGCATGTTGTAGCTCTGATCGGCCCCTTCCAGCTGATTCAGGATAAACAGCCGCTTCTGAGCCGAGGAAAGCGGATAATATGCTCTTGCGCCTGCCCGCGGAATCGACGAGAACAATTGCTTTCCGATCCGGGAGATGGCAAGAGTCATCTCTTCGATTGTCGAGTAGCGGAATACGTCGCGCAACGGAAGTTCGACGTTCATTTCCTTCTGAATCTTGCTGACAAGGTTCGTCGCCCGCAAGGAGTGGCCTCCAAGCTCGAAGAAATTGTCCAGGACTCCAATGCCGGAGTAGCCCAGTACTTCCTCCCAGATCTTCACAAGCTGGGACTCCGTCCGGTTACGCGGCGCTACGTATTCGACGCCCGTTTGTATGCCGCCTTGCGGCTCCGGTAGCGCTTTGCGGTCCACTTTGCCGTTGGTCGTCAGCGGCATGCGCTCCAGCTGCACGAAGTACGACGGGATCATGTACCCCGGCATTCCCTGGGCCAGCGAGGTTCTCATTTCGCTGACCGTCAGCGTTCGGTCCGCCACAAAGTAGGCGACAAGCGCCTTCTCGCCCTCGCCGTCCTGACGGGCGAGCACCACCGCTTCTTCCACGCCCTCGACGTTCAGCAGCTGCGTCTCGATTTCGTCCAGCTCGATCCGGTACCCGCGGATCTTCACCTGATGATCGATCCGGCCCAGGTATTCGATGTTGCCGTCCGGTAGCCAAGCCGCCAAGTCACCCGAGCGGTACAGTTTCTCCCCCTCCGCAAACGGGGAATCGACGAACTTCTCCGCCGTCAGATCCGGACGGTTCAGGTATCCTCTCGCAAGGCCTTCCCCGGCCACGTACATTTCGCCCGCTACGCCGATCGGCACAGGGCGGCGGTTTTCATCCAGGACGTACACCTTCAGCGTCGGGATCGGCTTGCCGATATTACTCTTCGCCGCCTCCATTTCGACCCACGTTATTTCCTTATATGTCACGTGAACCGTCGTCTCGGTAATGCCGTACATATTGATCAGCTTCGTCTCCGGGTACTTCGTCTTGAAGCCCTTGAGCTGCAGCGGACTCAGCGCTTCGCCCCCAAAGATGACGTTGCGAATCCGCAGATCGTACGGATGGTCCGCCAAGACCTCACGCAGTAGCTGGTAGAAGTACGTTGGCGTCTGGTTCAAAATCGTGACCTGTTCGCGGCCCAGCAGCGCCAGGAAATCGGCTGGACTTTTCGCCGTCAGCGGCGGTACGATGACCAGCTTGCCTCCGTACAGCAGCGCTCCGTACATTTCCCAGACGGAGAAATCGAAGCAGAACGAGTGGAACAGCGTCCACGTGTCAGACGGCCCGAAGTCGAACAGGTTCTTGTCGTTGAACAGGAGGCGCACGACGTTCTTATGCTCGATCAGCGTTCCTTTCGGTCTGCCGGTCGTTCCTGACGTGTAGATGACATATGCCAGGTTGCCCGGCCCGGAAATTGGCTCCAGGTTCGAAGCGTCCAACGCACCTTCGGAGTCCGCCCCTCTGTCGCCCCAAACGAAATCGTCCAATTCGAGGCGCGTTCCTGCGAAGTCGGTCTTCTCGTGCAGATGCTTTTGAATCAGCAATAACGGCGCGCCCGAATCCTCGATCATGAAGCGGATGCGCTCCTCCGGGTAGTCCGGATCGACAGGCACGTAGGCTCCGCCCGCTTTGAGAATCGCCAGAATGCCGACGACCATATCGAGCGAGCGTTCGGCCAGAATCGCTACCAGTTGGTCCGCTTCTACTCCCGTCTCCCGCAGCTTCCGCGCAAGGCGGTTGGATCGCTCGTTCAGCTCGCGGTAAGCCAGCTGTCGCTCGTTCATGACGGCGGCCACGTTGTCCGGGTAAAGCTCCGCCTGTTCTTCGAACAATTGAACGAGCGTCTTCTCGCGCGGAAATTCCGTGGTGGTGTCGTTAAAACGTCCGAGAAGGTCGGCCTTTTCCGCCTCCGTCACAAGTTCCAGCTCGCCCACTGTAATTTCCGGGTTATCCGTCACCTGCTCCAGCAGATGGACGAGATGCCCCTTGAGCCGCTCGATGCTGTCTTTATCGAACACTTCGGCGTTAAAGTCAAACCGGATTTCGATTTCGACTCCCGGCACCACGGTCACGTTGAAGTTATAGTTCGTCTGCTCCTCCATCTGAACGTCAGCGATCGTCAGGTCGCCGTGCTGCTGGTCGCCCGCCTGCTCCATCTGCTCGTCCACCGGATAGTTCTCGAAAGCGATGATATGGTTGATCAGGTTCTGCTTTTGCACGCTGCGGGCTTGAATTTCATACAACGGATAGTAATCATAACGCCCGGACTCCAGCGCCCACTCTTGGAGCTTCGCCATCAGGTCGGCGAACACGGTGTCCGCTTCGCTCGTGACGCGGACCGGCACCGTATTGATGAATAGCCCGATCATGGACTCGATACCCGGGATTTCCGCCGGTCTTCCGGCCACGACGCTGCCGAATACGGCATCGTTTGTTCCGTTATATTTTTGCAGCATAACGCCCCAAGCGGCTTGCAGCAGCGTATTGACCGTAACCAGGCGCTGTTTCGCCACCCGGTCCATCCGCTCGCTCAAGTCCTTGCCCAGCTCGGCGGTGACGTGATCAGCCGTAAATCTGCCGTTCGGCGCCGGTTCCTTTTGTCCCGGGAGTACGGTTTGCCCTTCATAACCTGCCAGGAATGCCGTCCAATAGCCGGATGCCGCCTGATCGTCCTGTTTCTCCAACCATTCGATGTAAGCGCCATAATCCGATCCCTTATCTCCCGCTGGCTGCTTGCCGGATGCCAAGGCCGAGTACGTCTCAAACAGCTCCTGCGTCAGCTGCGGCAGGCACCAGCCGTCCATCAAAATATGCTGGAAACTCCACAGCACATGATAGCTTTGCTCTTCGGTGCGCAGGATCGTAACCCGAACGAGCGCGTCATGTTCCATGTCGAAGCCGCGAAGTTTGTCATCCTCGGCCTTTTTATCCAAATACGCTTGTTTCTCGTCCGCCTGCAAATGAAGCAGCTCTTCATATTCAAAGCCGACCGGCTTGTCGCGGTATATGATTTGCAGCGGCTCGCCCGCCGGTCCTTGCACAAAATTCGCCCGCAGCACCAAATGGCGTTTCGCAAGTTCCGTCCAGCTCCTCTCGAAAAGCTGGACGTCGAGTACTCCCCTCATCGTAAATCGCGTCTGCTCGAAGTAAGCGGCCGTTTGCCGGTCAAGCGCGCTGTGGAACCACATGCCCTTCTGCATCGGCGTAAGCGAGTAAATATTTTCGATTTCCCCGAGATGGCCCGAGCGCTGGGCGATTTGCTCTAGTTCGGCGATGGTCAAGCCTTTAAATTGCACGTCGCTAGGCGTCAATTCGGTATTTTCTTTGCCTGCGCAGTGGATAATGAGCTCTCGTAGACTTTGCTCAAGCCGCTGAGCGAAGGCTTCCATCGTTACCTTGTGATACTGCTTCCGGCTGTAGCTAAGATCAAGCGATAAAGCGCCGTCCAGCACCATGCCGTTGATATCCAGCACAAAGCTGCGGGCCTGCCGGTCGCTGGCCGGGCTGCCGCCGGAATAAGAAGATATACCGATCTCGTCCTGGTTGACATCATCGTCGAACTGGCCGAGGTAATTAAAATTAATTTCCGGCTCTGCGCCCCAAACAAAGCCATCCTCCGATTTGGAGAGATAGCGGCATATGCCGTACCCAAGCCCTTTGTTCGGAATGCGGCGCAAACTTTCCTTGACCTGTTTAATCTGATAGGCCAAATCCCGGTCAGTTTCCGGCTCTAGGACGACCGGAAACTTGGTCGTAAACCATCCGACTGTGCGCGTGATGTCGATATCCGTTCCGATCGGTTCGCGTCCGTGTCCTTCGAGATTGATCCGCACCCGTTCGTGTCCCGTCCACTTGCGAACGGCTATGCCGAGCGCCGTTACCAAAATATCGTTCATTTCGGTGTTGTAGGCCCGGTGAACCCGCTTCAGCAGCAGCTCCGTTTCTTCGGGAGTCAAACGCACGAACAGCGATTCGCTGTCCTGCTGCGTCGTAACGTCCGCCTCCAGATCCTTCGGCACGGCCGGAACCGCAATTTGTTCCACGGCCTGCCAATAGGCCCGTTCCTTCGCCATCTCCGGGCTTTGCGCGTAAGCGGCCAGCTGCTCGGACCAAGTGCGGTACGCATCCGTTTTGGCCGGGAAACGAATTTCCTCGCTTTTGCCGGCCTGCTCGTAACCCAGAGCGAAATCCTCCATCAAAATGCGCCAAGACACGCCGTCCACCACGGCATGATGAACCGCGAGCAGCAAATGATCGCCGTCCGCGCACCGGAACAGTCCCGCCTTCACGAGGGGCCCGTTCTCCAGATCGATGCCCGCTTGAATGTCCGTTGCCTTCGCTTCCACAGCCTGCGCGGTATTCTCCGCATCCTTGAAGTCGAACACGTCCAGCGTGAACAGCCCGCCTTCCTGAATCGCGCGGGTCCGCGCGCTAAACCCTTGTTCCGTCTTGCAGAACACCATCCGCAAGGCGTCATGATGCTCGGCCAGCTTTTGCAGCACCTGACGCACCGTCTCTTCGTCGAAGCGTTCCTTCCGGTACAGCATCACCGACTGGTTGAAATGATGCGGGTCCGCAAAGGAGCTCCCGAAAAACCAATGCTGAATCGGTGTCAGCTCCGTTTCACCCGTTATTTCACCTTGATCGATGGTACGTCCGATCGGTTTCACATGCAGGCTGAGCTGTGAGATAGTCGGATATTTGAACAAATCCCGGATTTCCAGCTTGTACCCGGCTTGATGAAGCCGCGAAGATACTTGAATGGACTTGATCGAGTCTCCGCCCAGCTCGAAGAAATGATCCGTTACCCCAACGCGATCGGCGTTCAATACCGCCTGCCACACATCGGCAAGCGTCCGCTCCGCTTCATTGCGGGGAGCTACGTACGCGCCGCCGGTCAGTGCGTTTCCTTCCGGGGCGGGCAAAGCCTTGCGGTCGATTTTGTCGTTCGGCGTGAGCGGCATCCGCGGAAGCTGAACAAAATGCGCCGGAATCATGTAATTCGGCAATTTTTGCGCCAGCTCGCTTCTCAGCTCGCCGAGCGTAAGCGGGCGGCCCGCGACCAGGTAAGCGCACAGTTCTTGCCCGCTTTTGCCTTCCCGTGCGATTACGATCGTCTCCTGCACGGAGTCGATCTTCAGAAGCTGCTCTTCAATCTCGCCGATCTCGATCCGGAATCCACGGATTTTCACCTGATGGTCAATCCGGCCCAAGTACTCAATAT
This sequence comes from Paenibacillus peoriae, assembly GCF_022531965.1. Classification (GTDB taxonomy): domain Bacteria; phylum Bacillota; class Bacilli; order Paenibacillales; family Paenibacillaceae; genus Paenibacillus; species Paenibacillus polymyxa_D. The sequence continues at coordinate 5,028,465 of NZ_CP092831.1, forward strand.
TTCCGTCCGGCAGCCAGCGGGCCAAGTCGCCCGTCCGGTACAGTCTCTCTCCGGGCTCAAACGGGTGTTCGATGAATTTCTCCGCCGTCAGATCCGGCCGGTTCCAATATCCCCGGGCGAGGCCGACGCCCGCGATGCATAATTCTCCCTCCACTCCGATAGGCGCTAGCTGATTCTGTGCGCCCAGTATATACAAGCGATGGTTCCAGATCGGACGTCCGATCGGTATCGCTCTGCGTTCGGTGTCATACGTAGACGCCGCCCACACGGATGTGGCGATCGAGGCTTCCGTCGGACCGTACGCGTTATAGTACTGTACCTTGTCTTTCCACTGCTGCACGAATTCTGCTGAAACGGCGGAGCCCGCCGTGATGAGCCTGCTCAGACTCGGCAGGCGGTCTGAATTCAAATAAGCCGCATAAGTTGGCGGCAAAGTGGCGATCGTAATTGCATGCTCGTTCATGAAACGTTCGAACAGCTGATCATCCAAAACCGTCTCGGTTGACGGTATATATAAGGTCGCCCCGAAATACAGGGCGTTGAACATCTCCCAGCACGACGCATCGAACGATAGGCTGGCGAATTGCAGCACTCGATCCTGTTCGGTCGTGTGAAGCGTATGGGCAAACGTCAGTTTCAAGCTGACCAGCCCGCGATGCTCCAGCATGACCCCTTTGGGTTTGCCCGTCGTACCTGATGTATAGATGACATAAGCCAGATCGTTCGGACCGCTGGCCGGCTCCAGGTTCGAGCCATCGTCGCTGTAGGCCTGCTCGTCATCCAGCGCCACCACGGTCCCTTCGAACGGCACCTGCAGCAGCAGCTCCCTTTGAGTCAGCAGCAACTGCGCGTTCGAGTTCTCCAGAATGTAGCGGATGCGTTCTTCCGGGTATTCCGGGTCGATCGGCACGTAGGCACCGCCAGCTTTCAGAACCGCCAGAATGCCAACGACCGTCTCCAGCGATCTCCTGGCCATCAAGCCTACCAGCTGATTGGGCAGCACCCCGACCGATCGCAGCGTCCGCGCCAGCCGGTTCGCCCGTTCATTCAGCTCCGCGTACGAAAGCCGCCGCCCCTCAAAGACAACCGCCGTCGCTTCGGGCACCCGCTTCGCCTGCTCCTCCACGAGCTGATGAATCGTCCGATCACGGGGATAGTCCTTCTCGGTATCGTTAAAGCTTTGCAGCAATTGAAATTTCTCGTCCTCCGACAGCATGTCCGCCCGCACGATGTCCAGCTCCAACTCGTGAAGCCCCACGGCCAGCAGGCGATTCAGATGGCCGACGACCCGAGTCATGAACTCGGAGTCATATAAGTGCTCGTTATATGACAGCGCTAGCTGTATCGTCCCGCCGGTTAAGCTGAATTCAAAGGAACAATCCGTGACCACGTTTTGCCCGATTTCGTCCAGATGCAGCTCCTTAAGAGATACTAGCGTATGGATGACGGGTATCCCGTCTGCATATTGCAGGTCCAGCTTCTCCGCCATTTTCAAGAACGGAATATGTTGGTGCTGAATCGCTTCAGGCAAGGAAGTCCTCAGCTCGCTCAGAAGCGTTTTAAAAGTCGCACCCACCGAAAGCGAGTTTTTCAAAATGACCGTATGATTAACGGATCGGCGCGTCTCCGTCGGTTTCCGTACAACCGGCATGCCGACCAGAATGTCAGAAGCGCCTGTATATTTATGCAAGAGCGACTGAACACCGGCGAGCAAAATCATAAAAGTGGCCAGCGGAGCGCCCTTGCTCATTTGAAGGACGCGCTGCGCCACTTCCTCCGAAAGCGAACCGCCGACGGTTGTCATAATGGGCGCCAGGGAGCTTGGAGCCTTGCTGTAAGGCAGACGCGTCAAGGTATAATCGTCGCTACCGAATTTTTCGTTCCAAAACAACGTTTCTTTTTCAAAAGCCATCTGGATCGTTCCCCTTTCTTCATCGGCAAAAGCAATCCGGCGGAGCATATGCCGCAGCAACGCTCCAGCCTCGCTCCCCGCCTTTTCAAACATGTGACAACAATGTCAATGGCTCTCGCCAAGTCACCGCTTCGCTTGCCCGGTTGATCGCATGCGGCAATCCTCTGCCTAGCAGCTGTCCCGCTCGGCTCCCATGCGTGAAAGACAACAAAGAGCATCGTTCTATGCAAGAGATGCGGCTGCTTCCGGCTCCTCTGCTTCAATATGCTTGCTGCGGACGAGCCGCCCGAAGACGGGCTTTGGTTTAACATTGGGTTCGGAATTGGATTTGGGGGTGGACAAGGGATGTTCCTCCCATCGATGTAAGACTTGCTGTAGGGTTCCGGCCGGCCAGCACAAAGTCGGCCGTACCTCCGGATTCGGCACCGGAGCTGCCTTTGTCGAAGCTTATGTTTAAGGATATTGATACACTCTATGTACGATTTGTGTATTCCCCCGCCTGGTGTGGATAAGTAAAGATCCGGCTGCGGGGTAGTGAGCCTTTCCTGACGATTAGATGTGACGATGGTGCTGCATGAGGCTCAAAGAATGCTCCGTATGGCATGAACGGGACAGCCCTTGGATTGGCGGTGAATTCCAGCTTTTCAAAAATGCTCACGCGCTTCATCTTCCATCGGAATTGGGATAAGGTTGGCTTCATCCTTTCTGGACCTTCTGACGTCATGGAGCAACATATTCTCGACTGTCATTTTCCACAATTGTCGGTCTCCGCATGCCAGCTTGCTGGGTTGCCAGTGGACTGGTCTCTCGCGGCACAGCTTGGACAGGTATAAAAACCATCCAATTCTATTTTCTATCATAATTGGAAGGTTGACCTAGGTAGAATTATATCAAAATTTCCAATAATGTATAGTAAAACTTTAGTTAAATTGGGTCTTCCCAACATAAAGTGTTAATATTTTGCCTAAAAAGAGCGAATGGAGAAGAAACACTGAGAATGGCTTGCCATCAATCGGGGAATTCGACGCGTGTCGACACTGAGGCGGGGTGCCGGCCAATTTGGGAGATCTTCCCTGTATACATTCTCTGCTGGTGCTCCGAATCCTTGCGCTTGCGTCTATTTTCTAAAATAATCATGGATTGTAGAGTAGGCTATATTAGATGAGTCATATCCAGTACCCACTTGGTAAACCAAATAATTCATCTTGTTCTCTTGTAACTTTCGCAAATGGTTTTTCACTTTGTTGAATAGCATAATAGAGATTATCTTCGAGACTATTTATATGGTGATTTGACAACTTATCGTTGTTTTTAGCATTATGAAGCCATTCGACATTCCTGAATAAATTGTAGTTTATCTGCCTTTCCGTAATAAGTGCCCACTCTATCTTTTGGTCTTTAAAGAACTCTTTTTCAATCTGTAATTTCTCTACAACTCGTTTTGTCAACTTGTTAGAAGGTTTGATAGAATGTGCAATAAATTTTATACTTTTTTCTTGTTTTACTGTAAGTAACATATCTGTAGTCATAATGATGGGAAGCTTATTCTTGGGGTCAGTTGGATGTTTAACTTTTATGCAATATAGAGGGTTTTATCTAGGGGTAATAAAGGAAATTGTTCGCGAATATCAATCACTTGCTCTGACCACTTCCATTTGGCAATGATGTGCCAATTCAAAGTGTTCAGACAGATAATGGTGAAGTCGACCACTTTTCCAACCAAGAATTCGAGTAACTATCCCTATTGAAGGTACATCATGTACCGTCAACCAAGGTTTATATTCCGAAAAGTGGCCTTGACCTCTTCCTTCTTTGATTTTCCGTTGAATAGATGCTATAGAGTTACTTGATCGAATTTTGCTCATTATTCACCTTCTTTTTAGAACTACTAAATCAGAGTAAAGTTCAGTTATCTTTTTCTACTCCTAAGATATATTTTAGTTTTACTTCAAAATACAAATGTAGAATATAACAACTCACAGCTTTATACAATAGCAAAGTAATATTTTTTAGCTATATTTTACTTCGTAGCCTATTCATAGGCTACTCGTAGGGTACAGTAGGGTATGAATAAGCTATAATATGGGCTATAAGTAAGTATAATTAGTAAGCAGATGGGTCGGGTAAAAGCTATTTGATTTTCTCAATAGAGATGAATTCATGAATACTTTGGAACAGCGCTGTAAAAAATCGAGACTACTCCATAAATGGACACAAAAGGAAATTCCTAATAAGATCGGGGTAACTAAACAGGTTGCTTCTAATTGGGAGCGAAACGTAGCACGGCCTGAAATTAATCATTTAATATCTTTAGCAAAGGTTTTTGACGTTACAACTGATTATCTACTTTGTATTGCTAATCGAATGACGTTCCCTACTGTGTGGGCTCAATTGATACAGGCGTATCTCCAAAGATTAACCACTCTATATGGGAATTGAAGTTTTCTTTAATTGCTATAATTATATCAAGAGAGGGTCTGTATTTATCTTGCTCCAGCTCACTCAACGTTCTTTGAGAAATGCCAATTATATTTGCAAACTTTATTTGATTTAAGTTGTTGTTTTTCTAATAGTTCGAATTCGTTGGCCTATTGTAGACATAATTGCCCTCCTAAGCTAAAAAGATCCCGATATATCATCGGGATCTTTCTTGATGTTTGTAAAATGACTAGTTCCAGACTTTTTTTACTGGTTCAAGACTTTTTTATCACCAGACATTTGTGTACATACAATAAAGTTGTGTACTGAAGTCCAGTATTTTTAATTAATTCATTAAAAAAATAGTACTAATAATATTATTAAAGTACTTATTTTAATTTCATTCTATATTAAAATGTGCGTCCATTTTTATATTTTCTAATATCTCTTCAGAATACAATTTTTCTAATAGAAGTTCTAAACCTGGATCTTCGTACTTTTTAAGCTCTTTTTCTATCCAGTAAAGGTGGCACATGAAATTTCTTTCATGTCTCAAAGGATATATCTTCTCATACAGGAGTTCCTTAAATTTTGCTTCCCACAACAGAAGATCACTGGATTTTCCCGGTGCTGGTCTGTGTCAATGATGCAGCCAACTGAATGTTATTGCAGACAAAAACCGCTCCTGCATCTGCAGGAGCCATTCTCTGAACGGACACAATTATCTTTTGTGCATTCCTTTGCGCTGACGATAGGATATGTTTTCTCCCCGCTTTGGAATACGTGAATGAGGGATATCCCGTCAATTTCATTTGTTTAAAGATACGTTATTTTTTTATTATTACAGAAAGATCCCCTTCAAAATTTTTTTGAGTCGTATGATTAAAAGTAGATAAATTCACAGTTACAATTCCTGTATTCTTTCGGTTATGTTCTAGATTAATGACTTCAACAACTACATGTAACTCATCATCAGGGTATACAGGTTTTATAAATCGGATATTGTCCATAGCAGTACCAGCCACTACATCTTCACCGTATAAACCACACTCTACCCATAGTTTAAATGTTAGGGCTAATGTTTGGATTCCTGAAGCTATAATTCCTCCAAACATGCCTTCCTGAGTTTTCTTCTCATCCAAATGCATGTACTGAGGGTCAAATTCAGATGCGAATTCCATAATTTTTTCTTTGGTTACTTTTATAGAATCAGTCTCGAACCGCTGCCCTACAAAGAATTCATTAAACTTCATATTACACCTCTCGAAACGGATACTTTTACATAATGACTTCCGCAAAATTTAATTGTCAATAAGAAATTTATTCTCTAGCTAGTATGTTTTTTGGAGCTTTTTGGCTTGGTCAATTCGAAGCTATGATGCACCATATCGTGAATTTCATCTTCTGGTAGATCACCATCTAATATTACTGTATTCCAATGTTCCTTGTTCATGTGATAACCAGGCTTTACCTCTTCAAACGCTTTTCGCAAAAAATCAGCATGATCAGGGTTGCATTTTAGGTTGACGCAAAGATGCTCATCATGATTGTATATCAAGGCAAAAATTTTTTTGTTCCCTTGATGTCTCATCGCAGTCCATCCGTCACCAAAAGGGTGATCTTCATATGAACTTGGGTATGATAAGCAATGCTCCATAATTTCTTCTATTGTCATGACGAATTACCTCGATTTCTATTGGATCATCTATTCATTAAACGCAATTAGGTTTCTTTGTGGCTTGCATACCATGCTGAAATTTCTTCCATCCGTTGTTTAAATTTCATTTCAGATCCTTGTATAGTGGGGTGGTAATATTCCCGTCCAATGAGAGAATCTGGCATGGTCTGCATCATTGTTAATTTTTCTTGAGTATCATGGGCATATTTATAACCTTTCCCGTAATTCAGTTCTTTCATCAATTTAGTCGGAGCATTTCGTAACTGTAAGGGAACAGGTTCATTTACGGAATGCAAGGCGTCTTTTTTGGCAGCTCTATAGGCCAAATAAGCTGCGTTGGACTTCGGGGCCAAGGTGAGATAAATGACAGCTTGGGTTAGATGTACATCGCACTCTGGCATACCAATGAACTGACAAGCCTGGAAAACAGCTACTGCTATCTCCAAAGCTCGGTTATCTGCTAAACCAACGTCTTCACTTGCAAATCTGACCAATCTTCGAGCAATAAATAATGGATCTTCTCCGGACTCCAACATGCGCGATAACCAGTAAATTGCAGCATTAACATCACTATTTCTCATCGACTTATGCAAAGCAGATATGATGTTATAATGTTCCTCACCATTTTTGTCATATAATAATGACTTGCGATTTAACATTTGTACTAAACCATTTTTATTCACTACAATGGCTCCATCTGATTTTTTTCCGTGTAATACAGCCATTTCTAGTGTGTTTAAAGCTACTCTGGCATCTCCATCGCAATATTCAGCAATCGCTGATAAAAGGCCGTCTTCGATCTCGATTGATTGATTATTAAACCCTTTTGGGTTCGCTAATGCTGAAGTTTTTCGTTTAATTAATGGCGAATGGCGCACAGTACATTCCCATTGGTCTTTTGTCCGTCATCCTGGGATTATATCGGGTCTTGATGCGTTCTAAATACACACACCTCTTACTATAATTAATTAAACTCCCTTTATCAGTTGAACTGGTGGAAGGAGTTTCTGTTCATTCGGAATTTCATTTATGTAAATATTTAAAATGAAGGGGTATCTAACATGCAGATTGATAATACGATGACAAAAAAATTTTGAGCGAAACCAAAGGAGCATCTACTGTTGGATTTACTCACTCTTTGAATCCTTACAGTGGTTGTGCTTTTGGATGTAGTTATTGCTATGTTAGAGAAATGCCCATTCAAAAATATAAAGATATTCCTTGGGGAGAATGGATTGATATTAAACTTAACGCAGTTGAAAACTACAGTAAAGAAATTAATAGTCTTCGCCGAAGAAATAAACCTATCAATATATTCATGTCTACTGCTACAGATCCATACCAACCCATGGAGCGTAAGGTTGAGATCACAAGAAAAATATTAACGGAGATGATTGAATCTCCACCAGATTTCCTTCAAATCCAAACAAGAAGTCCTCTGGTGGTTAGAGACCTCGATATACTATTAGAATTGCAACAACGTTGTGAGTTATTAGTTTCTATGACTATTGAAACAGACCGAGAAGATGTAAAGCGACTTTTTGCACCTTTAGCTCCAGGGATCAACCAGCGCATAAAGGCTCTTAGAAATGTCCATGCAGCAGGAATTGCTACACAGGCATCCATTTCTCCTCTTTTATCCTTCACGCCAGATTTCCCCAAAAGATTACAGGGGATTGTTGATCGAATATATACTGATTCGCTGAACATTGGAGATGGTTTAAAGGGGAAGCGATCCGAGCAGTTGGGTATGCCTTTGTTGTTTCAGCGAAATGGGTTTTCTAAATGGTATCAGCCTGATATTCATTTTAAAACGAACAACTATTTTAATAAATATTTTGACGAAAAGATTATATTCTTATCTTCTAGTAGAGAGTATCCTCTAAAGGGGAAAATATGTACAATTGATTAATCTACAAGGAAATGGGACAGTAATATTCTCTATTAGGAGATTCAATTGATGAAAACTCAATATGTTTTACATACAAAAAGAGCAACTAAACTGGCTGCTCTTTTTTGTATGTGAAATAATGCAATTGATGGAATTTACGTCCACATTGGAGTTTCGACGCTTCACGGTGATGCGAATCCCCATTACGGGACGGGAAAAAGAGCTACGATTTATCGGTTCGTGAGCAACCAATTTTCCATTTTCTACACGAAAGTCATCAATACGAACACTCGGGATGCCGTACACGTCATCGACGGTTTGCTCCACCATGAAACGGACTTGGCCATCGAGCCGGTTCACCGATTAAGTCTTTGGTTTAATGAATTTGCGCAGATTTCGCTAACAGGAAAGGATTCAAAAGCTTTTGACTTGTTATGCAATTCATATTCGCTCTGATTGAAACCTAAGCAGTCACCCTCTGAATTTAATAAAAAGCCCGATGATACGTGCTCACCGGGTTTTTGTTAAATACTTACTAAGAAGGGATATTCTTGTTATTTGTCATTAATAATTAATATACAACTTTATTGTCTATACACAACATTAAATTAGAATTTTACTAAAGCTTATTCTACGGTAACGCTTTTCGCCAGGTTACGTGGTTTATCAACATCATGACCCAGCGCAAGAGAAGCGTAGTAAGCCAACAGTTGGAGAGATACAACCGAAATTGCAGCAGACAGAATTGGAAGTGTCTTCGGAATGGCAAATACCTGATCCACGGACTTCAACAACTCAACTGCGTGCTCTTCGTACGTAATCGCAAGAACATCTGCACCACGAGCCTTGACTTCCTTAATGTTGCTCACGGTTTTCTCCAACACGGATTCCTGTGTTACCAAAGCGATAACTGGAATTCCCTCTTCGATCAATGCCAGTGTACCATGCTTCAGCTCACCAGCAGCATATGCCTCGGAATGAATGTAGGAGATTTCCTTGAGCTTCAGGGAGCCTTCCTGTACTACAGCATAGTCCTGACCGCGACCAATAAAGAACAGGTGCTTGTGGCTTGCAATTTGCTCAGCATAGGATTTGATCGCATCTGCTTTACCCAGCATCTCTTCCACTTGCTCTGGCAGAGATTCCATAGCAGCCAGCACATGGGCTACTTGCTCATCCGTTTGTGTGCCACGCACTTGAGCGAGATACAAACCAAACAGATAGAACGCAATCAACTGCGAAGAATAGGCTTTAGTCGAGGCTACGGCAATTTCCGGTCCTGCCAGTGTAACCAACACATCATCTGCATCACGAGCGATGGAGCTACCGACTACGTTAGTAATCGCCAGTACATGAGCGCCGTTTGCTTGTGCTTCACGCAGTGCTGCCAACGTGTCAGCAGTTTCACCGGATTGGCTCACCACGATCACCAATGTCTCTGGTGTTACGATAGGTGAACGATAACGATATTCGGAAGCCACATCATTCTCTACCGGTATACGAGCCAGACTTTCAATAACCGTACGGCCAATCAAACCTGCATTGTAAGCTGTACCACACGCAACAATTTGAATGTTGCGGATATTTTTAATTTGTTCTTCTGTCAGCTTCAGTTCAGGAAGAACAACTTTTTTAGTATCTTTATCGATACGGCCCAACATTGTGTCACGATAAGCCTTAGGCTGCTCGTGAATTTCTTTCAGCATGAAATGCTCATAGCCGCCTTTTTCCGCTGTTACAGCATCCCATTCGACATGAATCATTTCCCGAGAAATAAATTGGCCTTCGATTGTCATTAATTCGACAGCATCACTGGTCAAAACAGCCATTTCGCCATCGTTCAAAATAAATACATTGCGTGTATATTTCAGAATAGCCGGAATGTCGGAACCGATAAAGTTCTCGCCTTCTCCCACACCAATAACCAGCGGGCTAGCTTGACGAACAGCAACCAGCTTATTAGGCTCATGCTCTGTCAGCACACCCAGTGCAAAAGCACCGCGCATAAAGGTAATTGCTTTTTGTACTGCTTTAACGATATCCCCTTTATATTCACGCGCAACCAGATGGGAAATAACTTCGGTGTCCGTTTCGGAAATAAAGGTATGACCTTCGCTGATCAGCTGCTCCTTCAGCTCCAGATAATTCTCAATGATTCCGTTGTGAACTACAGAGAACTTTTGGCTCTCATCCAAATGTGGATGGGAGTTTTCATCAGAAGGCTTACCGTGCGTTGCCCAACGTGTATGTCCGATACCTGCATGGCCTACCAACGGCGTACCATCCAGTTTAGCTTCTAGATTCGCCAGACGACCTTTAGCCTTGGCTACTTGCAATCCTGAATCTGTAAACACGGCAATACCCGCAGAGTCATAACCGCGATACTCCAGCTTCTTCAATCCGTCAATCAATACCTCTTGCGTATTCTGATTACCAATATATCCTACAATGCCACACATATTCGTTATCCTCCCGATCATCATTTCACAAGACGACTCATCACAGGACTAACGTGTGCGGTAGATTGTGGAATAAAGTTCATTCATCTATGAAGTTGTCAATGATAACTATAGAATTTACAGGCATCTCTTCACGAATGTAACGAAATTCCCAAACCGCGCACGCCAATGATGATGGCCGCACATTCATGAAATGAATCTTATAATTTAGGTTATAAAACAATAAAGGCATCTACCGGTGCGTTGTGTAAACAGTTGCCTGTTCATTTTCCGCTGCCGGTTTACGGCTTGATGCTTCACCGGAAGGTCCCCGCCGAATGTTTCGAACACCTTCACCTCGTCAGCTTGTTTTGTCGTGAACCGATCTGCAAGCAACTTTATTTCAACTGAATCCGTTGCTTCTCCACCAAGTTCCCCCGCACAAAATCAAGCTCTGGCGCTTGTATTACGTTACCTTACAACCCTCGCTTTCTCTATCTGAGTCACAGCATCCCTATATTATATTCAGCTAAGTATCATTTGGCAATGACACTTTATTCATAATTACACCATGAAGGCAATAAATCGCTAGTAAATAACCGCAAACGCCGTTGCCTGCTTCTTTTTCACAGGCAACCGACGTTTACAAAATTTTAAACTAATTCTTTCTTCACGACATCTACGATCTGACCGACAAATTGCTCCAGCTCATCTTTATCCGGGCCTTCGGCCATCACACGAATGAGCGATTCTGTGCCTGAAGCACGAACCAGTACACGCCCATTATCGCCCAATTGTTGTTCCACCTGCTCAATTGCTTCTGCAATAGCAGGATTCCCCTCGTAATTGCGTTTGTCCTGCACACGCACATTTACGAGCACTTGCGGATACTGTTTCATGAGCGACTTTAGCTCACTCATTTTCTTGCCGGAAGCTTTCAAGGTATCTACCAGCTGAATCCCAGTCAGCATGCCATCGCCTGTCGTATTGTGATCCAGGAAAATAACATGACCAGACTGCTCACCGCCCAGATTAAATCCACCCCGACGCATTTCTTCCATCACATAACGGTCCCCGACCGCAGTTTTTGCAGTCTTGAGTGCCAGCTTTTCAGTAGCTTTATAAAAACCGATATTACTCATCACTGTCGATACAATAGTGCTGTCCTTGAGTTTTCCTGCGCGGTTCATTGCATCTCCGCAAATGCAGAGAATATAGTCGCCGTCTACCTCTTCCCCGTTCTCATCAATTGCGATCAGACGGTCGGCATCGCCGTCAAAGGCCAGACCAATATCCGCTTTCAAGCGGCGCACTTCCTCTTTCAGCTTTTCAGGATGAGTCGAGCCGCAATGATCATTGATGTTCAAACCGTTAGGCTCGGCACCGATGGTGTGCACCTCAGCTCCCAATTCTGCAAAAAGCTTCGGCGCCAGCTCATAAGCTGCTCCGTTTGCACAATCCAGTACAATTTTTATTCCTTCAAAAGAATGGCTAATTGTTGTTTTCAAGAACTCCAGATAATCGTAACGGGAATGCTCGTCTACAACAACCGTTCCCAATCCGCCGCCAATCGGACGAGGCAGTTGGTCTTCTTTTGCATCCATGAGCTCTTCAATTTTCAATTCCGTTTCGTCTGTCAATTTAAAACCGTCACCGCCAAAAAACTTAATGCCGTTATCTTCAACTGGATTGTGTGATGCTGAGATCATTACACCAGCGTCAGCTTTCAATTGACGTGTGAGATATGCCACCCCAGGCGTCGAAACAATACCTAGGCGAACCACATTAGCTCCAATGGACAGCAAACCGGCTACAAGAGCCGATTCCAGCATCAGACCGGATATCCGTGTATCCATACCAATAACAACTGTCGGTTTCTCTACATTACCTGCTAAAACATATCCGCCGCAGCGGCCAATGCTATATGCCAGTTCGGCTGTAAGTTCCTGATTAGCAACGCCTCGTACACCATCTGTACCAAAATATTTCCCCATGTAAAATGACTCCCTTTTTTTTGTCTAATAAATCATGATTATTTACTACAGATAAAACATGTTATGGCTGACTGTTCTCCGGGGTTCCATTCGCAGAAGAATCTGCGCCGTTATGAGGATTTGTTTTATCCTCCGCAGCTGCGTTGTCCCCGGTCTTAGCGTCAGAGTTTCCACTTTGATTGCCTTGCCCCTCCTGTGGCCTCTCCTGCCCCTTTTCGCCACTACCAGAGGGGTTTGATTCATTCTCACTATTCGGATTCGTTACAGCAGGCGTAGAAGGGCTCTCAATGTTGATCGTTGCCTTTAGTTGGCCAGCATTTCCGGCTTGCGTAATATATTTAGGCAAGCCTACTTTCAGAGTAACCTCGTGTTGACCAGCCGCGAGGCCACTTACATCTGCCACCAAACTAATATCATCATTGGTTAAATTGTTTACCAGATCCTGCGGGCCCTTCACAGTAACATCCATCGTCTTGCCTGCGGGCGCTGTAACAGTCGCAGTCGCTCCATCTCCTGCACCTTGTAAAACAATTGGGATGCCTGACAGCGTCCGTTCCGTATCTGTGACTTCATTGGAAGGAACAACAGTCACCTGAATTTGTATGGACCCTGGCTCGATTTTATCAGAACCTGAGGGGGCTGCCAAATTAGCTTGAACTGTACGAGTCCCCGCTTCCGTAAATTGGCTTAAATCCAATGTAGCCGTGACGTAAGAGCTGAGGCTGCTCAATACATCCTGCGATGCATATACCGCCGCTTCCTTCACGTTTGCATTCACTTTAGAAAGCACCAGTCCGTCTGGCAACTCTCCGGAATAGACAATCTTAACAGGCACAGACTTCGCCTGCTGAGTTACCGGAATTTCAACGGACACAGTAGACGGCTCAATGACCGCTCCCGTAAGTTCCTGTCCCTTTTTATTATAAGCCTTCAGTTTTACACGCTTCTGTTCAAACTTTTCTGAGATGCCATCCGTATTAACAGCCCCCAGAACGGCAGTGACGGTACTCAACTGGCTTTTGGGCAAGGTGACCTTTACGGTCTGAGGAGCAATCACAGGCTTACCAAGCTGCAGTCCCGCATCTGGGTTTCCTTTAGGAACTATAGATACATTAAATGATTTCGTTTGTTTTTCCTCAATCGTCACTGTAACACGGTTAGGAGTCATAGATACCAACTCCACTCCATCCGGCAAGTCCGGTTCGAGTGACAATGTTTTAGTACCTGCTCCTAGGCCGTTTAAGTTTAGCTTTGCTTGATAATTATCCGCAAAAAAGGAAGTCAACACAGAACGCTGTCCTCTGACCTCCATCTTAACATGGTCAGTATCCATGGTTGACAATACATATTTTGAATCATCCAGACCACTGGCCTGAATGGCTACATTATCAATCACTTTATTATTATAAGAAACGGTCAGCGTAGATGAAGGTGTACCTGTATCTAGATGGACCATTCCCCACAGCAGGATAGCAACCGCAAGCGCCAATATCTTGGAAATCGTATTATTGTTAATCCATTTGTCCATCATGAATTTCCACGGCCTCCCCTCCGATTCCAGAATGAGCCGCGTTTTTCCTTCAAAGACGGTGTTGGCCGCAACTCCTCATACAGCTTGGAGATTAGGGATTCTTCCTTAATGTCGCGCACGACCTGTCCATTAATGGCCAAAGAAATTTGTCCTGTTTCCTCCGATACCACGACAGTTACGGCATCCGTTACCTCACTCACCCCAATCGCAGCCCGGTGACGGGTTCCCAGCTCTTTGCTAATGAACGGATTTTCCGATAATGGCAAATAACAGGCCGCAGAAGCAATCTGTTTATTTTGAATAATCACCGCACCATCATGCAGAGGTGTATTAGGAATGAAGATGTTAATTAGCAGTTCAGAACTGACTACAGCCTGTGTCTTGATACCAGACTCCGTATATTCGTTTAGCCCGGTCTCGCGCTCAAATACGACCAAAGCTCCTATTTTCCTACGTGATAAATAATTCAGCGCCTTAATCATTTCTCCGATTAACTTGTTAATCTCTTCATCATCCGCAGACGAACGCCCAAATAATTTGCCACGCCCCAATTGCTCCAGTGCACGACGCAACTCAGGCTGGAAAATAATAAAGATAGCCACCACACCAAAGGTGAACATCTGATTCATCAACCACTTGAGCGTATACAAATCAAACCAGGTGCTAACCGCCCAAATGACAACCAGAAACAGAATCCCTTTCAACAATTGAACTGCACGCGTTCCGCGAACAAGTAAAATAAGCTGATACATAATATAGGTTACGATCAAAATGTCGATAATATCTTTAATGGACTCTTTCCAAGTCAGGTCCGCAAAATAATCCAACATGCGCATGCCCCCGCAATTTTCTGTAGTGAGTGGGTGTAATATGTACACAGTGTGCTCTCTCTATCTAGGTTATAACGATCAGGCTCACGTTGCAAGCTGTGTGACAAAAGAACCGCCAAAATCAGTAAAATACAGTACAATTCGCCAGCTTCATATACAAAAAAACGCCTTTTCCAGCGGAAAGAGGCGCTCGATATCGTCCTTGCCATTTCAAGCTTCTTTTATGGAGAAGAAGGTCCCCCGAATAAATCAGTAACCTTGTACCAAATCCAATCCAAGGTTTGATCAATACTTTTAACCTGTCCTGCAATATGGGCGGTGGACGCTTGATAATAAGAACCATCAATTACAGTGACATTTCCTTCCACTTCGCCGTATACACGGGCTTCACCATTTTGCACTGTTAAATCTCCGGCAATGGATTTCCCCTCAGGCACAATCACAATATCGCCCTGAATAACAACTTGATCCAGATGACTTCCTTTGACTACCAATTGATGGTCCGTGCTAGAAAAGCTGGCCATGCTTGAGCATATAACAATAAGGAAGAAGGCGGCGGCTGTTACAGCGGGATGCCTTTTCACCCAGGTCAGCATAGGCACCGCAGTCTGTCTTTTATGCGGCGGCAAAGCATTCATAATGCGAAATGTCAGCTCATCCGATACACACGGCACTTGATGATAGCGTGTACCGTAAAGCATCGCATCCGTCCGCTCCAGCTCTTTAAAACGCATGCGGCATTCCGCGCAGTCTAACAAGTGCTGTTCCAACTCATGTTTGTCCTGCTCAGACAGGTCGCCATCTAGATAGTCATGCATAAAAGAGACGGCTTGTTTGCAATCCATATGAGCCAATCCTTTCTAATATTCTTCCGTGTTTCTCAACATAACATGCTCCGGCTTAGAAACTTTGCTCATCTTACATACGTTACAACGAGCATTATGTTTCATAAAAACATCTACGCAGACTCTTTTCCTAGAATCTATGCGCATGATCTATAGCTTGTGCTCCAGTTTTTTGCGCAGAAAATCCCGTCCCCTGTGTACTCTTGTCTTAATAGTGGTGACTGGGAGATTGAGCACATCGCTGATTTCCTGTAAGGAAAGCTCCTGCAAGTACCGTAAAACCATAATCGTTCTGTATTTATCCGGAAGGCTGTCGATGGCGTCATGAATCAAGGCCTGTGTTTCAGACAGAAGCGTGCTCCCCTCAGGGGTAAGCTCTTCACTGGCGAGCATGGCGTACCCATCGACACCTTCCTGATCATTCATTTCAGCATCAAGTGAGTATGTAGGTTTTCTCCTTCGCAGACGATCAATGCACAGATTTGTAGCAATTCGATAAATCCAAGTTGAGAATTTCTGTCCATGATCGTATTTTTCCAAATTACGATACACACGCAAAAAAGTTTCCTGCACCAGATCCTCCGCCTCATGGCGATTACCTAGCATCCGGTAGGAAAGATGAAAAATCCGATCTTTATATAACTCGACTAACTCCGCAAAAGCTCGCTGATCGCCTTTCTGTACCAGCCTTACCAAGCGGCTTTCCATATTATCCACTCTATACTCCCCCAGACTTGCTGATGGGTTACTTATTATATGTTTATGATTATTCATCGTAGTTTAATTTTATCCGGAAATCAACTGTAGTATTGTTACTAACTGCAAGCACGCCTGCCTTCAATATACAAACAGCACAATCGGGTACCCCATGAGTACCCGATTGCCTGTATTCGTACAACCGCACTATATCAGCCCGTATTTCTCAAGCCTGCGGCAATTCCGTTAATCGTCAACAATACCTCACGTAGCATCTCCGTATCATCACCGTTCTGATCCCGCAACTCCCGTAGCTCACTTAGCAATTGAACCTGCAAGTAACTTAACGGATCGACATAAGGATTACGCAAGCGGATAGATTCCTGAATAACCGGCACGTCGTCCAAAATCTCGGATTGTCCGGTTATTTTCAAAATCAACTCAGATGTCAGCTTAAACTCCGCTGAAATCTGCCCGAAAATACGCTGCCGGGCCTCTTCATTATCCGACATCCCAGCGTACTCTTCTGCAATCAGTAAATCCGCTTTAGCGATTGCCATTTGCAGTGTATCAATAAGTGACCGGAAGAAAGCAGAGTCCCTAAACATCGTTTGCAGCACTTTAAGGTTATCCTCATTGTTTTGATAGAAGCTTTGCAAACCTGTTCCAGCCGCATACCATGCAGGTAACAAGTAACGGCTTTGTGTCCATGCAAAAACCCATGGAATGGCGCGCAAGTCCTCAAAACGTTCGCTGTTCTTACGCTTGGACGGACGAGATCCAATGTTGAGCTCGCCCACCTCAGGCAACGGTGTAGATTCTTTGAAGAAGTTGAAGAAATCTGGATCTCGGAAAATCAAATCCTGATACTTATCCAGTGATACTTGGGAAATGCGGGCGATAATCTCCTCCCAGCTCTCCTCAAACACTTCCTTCTTCCCGGAACGATGATATGCTACAGCCGTAATCAGCGCCGATGTTGCCTGCTCCAAGCTCCGGTACGCGATACCTCTGAGCGAGTATCGGGATGATAGTACTTCACCTTGCTCCGTAATCTTGATTCCGCCTCCAATCGTATGAGGAGGTTGAGCCAAAATACTGCGATTAAGTGGCATTCCTCCACGACCCAGCGCACCTCCACGACCGTGGAAAAACTTCACTTTTACGCCAAACTCATTAACTACTTCCGTAATGCTGTTCATAGCGACCCGAAGTTCCCAGTTCGCTGTAACCACACCGCCATCTTTATTGCTGTCCGAGTATCCCAGCATAATCTCCTGAAGCTGGTCCATCGCAGCCACAGATTGTCGATATACAGGCAAGTTCATCAATCTTCTCATAATATCAGGTGCAGCGTGCAGATCATCTATCGTTTCGAACAAAGGGACAGATTGCAGCGTACAGATAACAGTGCCATCCTTCTCGATGCGGAACAGGCCTACCTCTTTGGATAAGACCATAACCTCCAGTAAGTCACTAGCTCCCTGAGTCATACTGATCAAGTAGCTTGTAATGGACTGCTTGCCGAATTCCTCCTGAGCCAAATAAATCGTACGATATACATCAAGACATTCCTGTGTGCTATCGCTATATTTTAAATAAGGTGAAGTAATCGGACGAGGTTCATTCAGCAGCTTTTCCAGCAGATTAATTTTTTCTTCTTCTGACAGCTTACTGTAATCCGACACAATATTCATTTTAGAAAGAATTTCAGTCATCGCATTTTCATGTTCCTGACTATGCTGACGGACATCCAGCGTAGCTGTATGGAATCCAAACAACTCTACCTGGCGAATCATCTTTTGAATATACGTGTTTGCCACATAATCGGCAAAATGATGACGCAGACTGTGGTCAATAACATTTAGGTCTGCAATGAGCTCTTCCGCAGAATTGTAACGCTCATTGGTACCCTGTTTGCTTTCATCCAGGATGTTGTTCACTTTAGCAATCATATATGCCAGTTTAATGCGGTAAGGCTCTTTTTCGTTATGCCATACTTCCATCTTTTTAAGTGTAATGTGAGTACGGTCTTCTTCAATAGAAGCCAGCAGAGCATCGGAAACTCGCACAATGCTGGTGCTGAAACTCAAGTAACCCATGAGTTCCTTTAACGTGTGCTGATATTCTCTCAAAGCCAACTTGCGCTGCATACGTAACGTTTCCCAAGTCACATGAGATGTCACAGACGGATTGCCGTCCCGGTCTCCACCGATCCAGGAACCAAATCTCAGATAAGTGGGTATGTGCCATTTTTGTTCGGGATAATATTTGTCTAAACATCGTTCCAATTCTTGATATACATCTGGCAGTACATGAAACAAGGTCTCGTGAAAATAATACATTCCATTTCTTACTTCATCTAATACAGTTGGCTTGCGATCACGCAGCTCATCTGTCTGCCACAGCGTAATTACTTCGTTTAGCAGATTCTCCCGTACCTGTTCCCGCTCACGCAAGGTAAGCATCGGATTATCCAGCAGCATGACGTCCTCGGAAATGCGCTTATGGATATCAAGTATTACTCGTCGTGTCGCTTCTGTAGGATGTGCGGTCATGACCAGCTCCAAAGAGAGCTCATTCAGCAAGTTACTAACGTCCTCAGCGGAGAAGCCCCCTTGTTTAAGCTCCTGAACGGAACTTTCAATGGAACCAGGTTGAACATCTTCACCAGCCGAATGCTCATAATCCCGCTTACGACGAATACGATGGTTTTGCTCAGCGATATTCACCAACTGAAAATAAATCGCAAACGCGCGAATAACCTGGTGACGAATATCCGTATCCAGTCCGCTGACCATTTGTTTGAAATTCTCATACAACTCCGGCTGATACCCGGCACGTAACGATTTACTTGTCTCACGTATTTTCTCCACGATATCCAAAAGTTCGTTGCCACCCTGATGAACCAATACCTCACCAAGAATATTCCCTAGAAAACGAACGTCCCGCCGCAGCAGATTGTTGGATTGGTTTTTGTTAGCGGTTAACGTAAGCTCAGTCATGCTTTTCCCCCCATCTGATCTGTTCCACACCATATACAGTTGTAGAAAAGGTACGTATACACACGAAATTTGACACTTTCTTAACATCATACAATAAAACCGCATGAAAAGCTGCAAAATTTACAGTAAAAAATCATCTTTTTGAATTACTTCTTTCGAGAAAATATTGGATTCTTATGAATAAATATGAAGTTAATAAATAGAAATTAATGTATACACTAGTGATACGTGAAACATTATGCACAGTCTCTTATAAAGAGTGTGTTTTTAAAGGTACAAATTCATGCAACGTAGTGTGTATATGTTTATTATTTGTTGACAAAGTCAACTCCATTAGCCTTCTATCCACAAAGATATACACAAATTAGCCATTTTCTCAGTGTTTCTAAGGTATTTCCTCATTAACACTCCGATTTTTACCCACATAAATAAAGGGAAATGTGCACAACCCAAGAGCAACTGTTGAGTTATCACCATAAATTCGCACCATAATAGCTATAGGATTCCTATATTTAAAGGATTTGATCACGAAATTAGCCTTACTGCAGGAGAAAGGGGTACGTTAGAGGAGGAAATTCGAGACCTAGGTGTCAAAAGTAACAAGAGCCTATGTACAATATACACAAGTCATCCCCAACTGTGCATGACAGGAGACATATTTGCATTGGCCTATATACATAGAAGTAAATGTAATGTGGACAAAATAAAAAGAAGCCTTTCGGCTTCTAGGTAATCGGTAAGCGGGTGATGGGAATCGAACCCACGCTATCAGCTTGGAAGGCTGAAGTTCTACCATTGAACTACACCCGCAAATTAGTATCGGGATGACACGATTTGAACATGCGACCCCCTGGTCCCAAACCAGGTGCTCTACCAAGCTGAGCTACATCCCGATATTATACTTTTTTAAATATGGCGCGCCCTGAGAGATTCGAACTCCCGGCCTTTTGATTCGTAGTCAAACGCTCTATCCAGCTGAGCTAAGGGCGCAAATATGGAGCGGACGACGGGAATCGAACCCGCGACCCTCGCCTTGGCAAGGCGATGCTCTACCGCTGAGCCACGTCCGCAAAAACAATATGCGCGTGGAGGGACTTGAACCCCCACGTCAAAGACGCTAGATCCTAAGTCTAGTGCGTCTGCCAATTCCGCCACACGCGCATGTAATACAATGGTGAGCCATGAAGGACTCGAACCTTCGACACCCTGATTAAAAGTCAGGTGCTCTACCAACTGAGCTAATGGCTCTTAATGGCTGGGGATATAGGATTTGAACCTATGCATGACGGAGTCAAAGTCCGTTGCCTTACCGCTTGGCTAATCCCCAATATGCATATGATTCACAATTCCCCAAGAATTCATCCAGGTAAGAGGATGAAAAATGGTGGAGGCTGAGGGGATCGAACCCCCGACCCTCTGCTTGTAAGGCAGATGCTCTCCCAGCTGAGCTAAGCCTCCATACTACCCTATGACCCGTAGGGGATTCGAACCCCTGTTACCTCCGTGAAAGGGAGGTGTCTTAACCCCTTGACCAACGGGCCATCCTATAACAAGCTCTCAACCGGGTTCGAACCGGTGACCTCATCCTTACCATGGATGCACTCTACCTGCTGAGCTATGAGAGCAAATGGCTCCCCGAACAGGACTCGAACCTGTGACAACTCGATTAACAGTCGAGTGCTCTACCAACTGAGCTATCAGGGAATAATAAGCATAAAGCTCTGCTTGGCGACGTCCTACTCTCCCAGGACCCTGCGGTCCAAGTACCATCGGCGCTGGAGGGCTTAACGGTCGTGTTCGGGATGGGTACGTGTGGAACCCCTCCGCTATCGCCACCAAACATGAAATTGCTATGCAAATTCTACATTCAAGGTTACACCCTGAAAACTGGATCCGAAACTCATTGCGCTTTATCTTAGGATAAGCCCTCGACCGATTAGTATTGGTCAGCTCCATGCATTACTGCACTTCCACCCCCAACCTATCTACCTCGTCGTCTTCAAGGGGTCTTACATACTGGGAAATCTCATCTTGAGGGGGGCTTCACGCTTAGATGCTTTCAGCGCTTATCCCTTCCGTACATAGCTACCCAGCGGTGCTCCTGGCGGAACAACTGGTACACCAGCGGTACGTCCATCCCGGTCCTCTCGTACTAAGGACAGCTCCTCTCAAATTTCCTACGCCCACGACAGATAGGGACCGAACTGTCTCACGACGTTCTGAACCCAGCTCGCGTACCGCTTTAATGGGCGAACAGCCCAACCCTTGGGACCTACTTCAGCCCCAGGATGCGATGAGCCGACATCGAGGTGCCAAACCTCCCCGTCGATGTGGACTCTTGGGGGAGATAAGCCTGTTATCCCCAGGGTAGCTTTTATCCGTTGAGCGATGGCCCTTCCATGCGGTACCACCGGATCACTAAGCCCGACTTTCGTCCCTGCTCGACTTGTAGGTCTCGCAGTCAAGCTCCCTTCTGCCTTTGCACTCTTCGAATGATTTCCAACCATTCTGAGGGAACCTTGGGGCGCCTCCGTTACTCTTTAGGAGGCGACCGCCCCAGTCAAACTGCCCACCTGACACTGTCCTCGCACCGGTTTACGGTACCAAGTTAGAACCTAGATACGATCAGGGTGGTATCCCAAGGATGCCTCCCTTCAAGCTGGCGCTCAAAGTTCTACGGCTCCCACCTATCCTGTACAGATCGTACCCAAATTCAATATCAAGCTGCAGTAAAGCTCCATGGGGTCTTTCCGTCTTGTCGCGGGTAACCTGCATCTTCACAGGTATTAAAATTTCACCGGATCTCTCGTTGAGACAGCGCCCAAGTCGTTACGCCATTCGTGCGGGTCAGAATTTACCTGACAAGGAATTTCGCTACCTTAGGACCGTTATAGTTACGGCCGCCGTTTACTGGGGCTTCGGTTCATAGCTTCGCTCTTGCGAGCTTACCACTCCCCTTAACCTTCCAGCACCGGGCAGGCGTCAGCCCGTATACTTCGCCTTGCGGCTTCGCACAGACCTGTGTTTTTGCTAAACAGTCGCTTGGGCCTTTTCACTGCGGCCCCCTCGGGCTATTCACCCTACCGAGGCACCCCTTCTCCCGAAGTTACGGGGTCATTTTGCCGAGTTCCTTAACGAGAGTTCTTCCGCGCGCCTTAGAATTCTCTTCTCGCCTACCTGTGTCGGTTTGCGGTACGGGCACCTTCTCCTGGCTAGAGGCTTTTCTTGGCAGTCTGAGATCATGACCTTCGCTACTACAATTTTCGCTCCCCATCACAGCCCAGCCTTAACGATGTGCGGATTTGCCTACACACCAGCCTCACTGCTTAGACGGACATCCATCAGTCCGCGTCACTACCCTACTGCGTCACCCCATCGCTCATAACGGATTACGGTGGTACAGGAATTTCGACCTGTTGTCCTTCGACTACGCCTATCGGCCTCGCCTTAGGTCCCGACTTACCCTGAGCGGACGAACCTTCCTCAGGAACCCTTAGGCTTTCGGCGGATCTGATTCTCACAGATCTTTTCGTTACTCATACCGGCATTCTCACTTGAATGCAGTCCAGCGCTCCTTACGGTACACCTTCAACCCGCATTCAACGCTCCCCTACCCCTGATGCAAGCATCAAGCCATAGCTTCGGTGGTGTGTTTAGCCCCGTTACATTTTCGGCGCAGAGTCACTCGACCAGTGAGCTATTACGCACTCTTTCAATGGTGGCTGCTTCTAAGCCAACATCCTGGTTGTCTGTGCAACTCCACATCCTTTCCCACTTAACACACACTTGGGGACCTTAGCTGATGGTCTGGGCTGTTTCCCTTTCGACAATGGATCTTAGCACTCACTGTCTGACTCCCGGAACTAAATCTATGGCATTCGGAGTTTGACTGAGCTTGGTAACCCTTGCGGGCCCCGCACCCAATCAGTGCTCTACCTCCACGATTCTTCTTTCCGAGGCTAGCCCTAAAGCTATTTCGGGGAGAACCAGCTATCTCCGGGTTCGATTGGAATTTCTCCGCTACCCCCACCTCATCCCCGCATTTTTCAACATGCGTGGGTTCGGGCCTCCAGTGCGTGTTACCGCACCTTCACCCTGGACAGGGGTAGATCACCCGGTTTCGGGTCTACGTCCACGTACTAAAGATCGCCCTATTCAGACTCGCTTTCGCTGCGGCTTCAGTTCTTCACCTTAACCTTGCACGGGAACGTAACTCGCCGGTTCATTCTACAAAAGGCACGCCATCACCCGTGATTTTTCCAAAGGAAAATATCATAGGGCTCTGACTTCTTGTAAGCACACGGTTTCAGGATCTATTTCACTCCCCTTCCGGGGTGCTTTTCACCTTTCCCTCACGGTACTGCTTCACTATCGGTCGCCAGGGAGTATTTAGCCTTGACAGATGGTCCTGCCGGATTCATACGGGGTTTCACGTGCCCCGCACTACTCGGGATCCGTCTCGGAGAGAACAAGTTTTGAATTACAGGGCTTTTACCTTCTCTGGCGGGCCTTTCCAGACCTCTTCGTCTAACCGGTTCCTTTGTAACTCCATGTGAGACGTCCCACAACCCCAAGGAGCAAGCTCCTTGGTTTGGGCTAATCCGCGTTCGCTCGCCGCTACTGACGGAATCACTATTGTTTTCTCTTCCTCAGGGTACTTAGATGTTTCAGTTCCCCTGGTCTGCCTCTATTCTGCCTATGTATTCAGCAGAAAGTGACTGTCGATGAAGACAGCCGGGTTTCCCCATTCGGACATCCCCGGATCAAAGCTTGCTTACAGCTCCCCGAGGCCTTATCG